>SFLS01000036.1 GCA_004554485.1 Oscillospiraceae bacterium
ACGTCGGTAACGAAGCCGATCTCGTACTTGCCGTCCTCGGAGGTCATCTCATCGGCGATCTCATCGGGATTGGTGATGACCGTGGGAGTTTCGGTACCGGGATCAGGGGTGGGAGCGGGCTCTTCACCGCAGGCGACCATGGCCAGAACCATGACCAGCGAGAGAGCGATTGCAAGAATCTTTTTCATCTTTTTCTCCTCCAGAAAAATTTGTGATGCCGCCCCGCCGGTGCGGCGGGGTCATAGGCAAGTATATTATAGCAACCTCTCCCGCAGGGTGCAACTGTATTTTACGCTTTTTGTGGAATGCGTAAGAAACGCTCCGGTCATTTTCGGCGATTTGTTTTACCGTTTTGTGAACGATGGGAACGACTCCTGATTTGAGACGGCGAAACGCCGCACAGCGCGCCGAAATCCGCCGGCCGAAAAGGGATAGAAATAATAGACAAAAAGGGGGCGGGCTTTTCTATGACGGGGGCGGGGGTTCGGCTTGCTTTTTACCCGGGGAAACTATATAATAAAAATGTTGTAAAAATACTGCGACCGCACTGCCAAAATGGACAAATTGACTGAAAGGGGGGTGGGGCATGGACCAAAACAATGATTATGTCATTGAAATGCTTCACATTACCAAGGAATTCCCCGGGATCCGAGCCAACGACGACATCACCCTGCAGCTGAGGCGCGGGGAGATCCACGCGCTGCTGGGAGAAAACGGCGCGGGAAAATCCACGCTGATGAGCGTGCTGTTCGGCCTGTACCAGCCGGAGAAGGGAGAGATCCGCAAAAACGGCAAGCCGGTGAGCATCAACAGCCCCAACGACGCCACCGCACTGGGCATCGGCATGGTGCACCAGCACTTTAAGCTCATCGAGGTCTTTACCGTGCTGGATAACATCATCCTGGGCGCGGAGGATACCAAGCTGGGCTTTTTGCAGAAAAAGGAGGCCCGCCGCAAGGTGAAGGAGCTTTCCGAAAAATACGGGCTGGCCATCGACATGGACGCCAAGGTGGAGGATATCACCGTGGGGATGCAGCAGCGGGTGGAGATCCTGAAGATGCTGTACCGCGACAACGAGATCCTCATCTTTGACGAGCCGACCGCCGTGCTGACCCCGCAGGAGATCGACGAGCTGATGGAGATCATGCGCAACCTGGCCAAGGAGGGCAAGAGCATCCTGTTCATCAGCCATAAGCTCAACGAGATCATGGCCGTTTCCGACCGGTGCACCGTACTGCGCAAGGGCAAGTATGTGGGCACCATAGAGACCGCCGGCACCAACAAGCAGGAGCTGAGCAACATGATGGTGGGCCGCCCCGTGCAGCTGGAGGTGGTAAAGGACGACGCCAAGCCCGGCGATACGGTGCTGGAGGTCCGCCACTACACGGTGCCCAGCAAGCTGCACAAGAAGGACGCGGTGCACGACGTCAGCTTTGACGTACACAGCGGCGAGATCCTGTGCATTGCCGGGATAGACGGCAACGGGCAGACCGAGCTGGTGTACGGTCTGACCGGGCTGGAAAAGGCCGGCGGCGGAACGCTGAAGCTGTGCGGGCAGGATATCACCCATGCGGGGATCCGCCAGCGGGGGCAGAATATGTCCCATATCCCGGAGGACCGGCACAAGCACGGCCTGGTGCTGGACTTTACGCTGGAGCAGAACCTGGTGCTGCAGCGGTACTACGAGCCGCAGTTTGAAAGCCATGGCTTTATCAAGCAGGGGGCGGTAAGGGAATACGCCGACCGGCTGATAGAGCAGTACGACGTGCGAAGCGGCCAGGGCCCCGTGACCCGCGCCCGCAGCATGAGCGGCGGCAACCAGCAGAAGGCCATCGTGGCCCGGGAGGTGGACCGCGACAAGGAGCTGCTGGTGGCGGTACAGCCCACCCGCGGCCTGGACGTCGGCGCGATCGAGTATATCCATAAGCAGCTGGTGGCGGAGCGGGACCGCGGCAAAGCGGTGCTGCTGATTTCGCTGGAGCTGGACGAGGTGATGAGCCTTTCCGACCGCATCCTGGTGATGTACGAGGGTGAGATTGTGGGAGAGCTGGACCCCAAGACCACCACCGTGCAGGAGCTGGGCCTGTATATGGCCGGCGCCAAGCGTCAGCAGAGGGAGGGAGAGAGCGCATGAGCAACAAACCCAATTCGCCGCTGCTGCAGCGGGACGGCACCCGCGCGCTGCTGGCTTCGCTGCTGTCCATTCTTATCGGTCTGGTGACCGGCGCCATCGTTATCCTCATCGTGGGGATGCTGAATCCCAGCATTTCGCTGAAGGGCGCGTGGGACGGCATCCGCCTGGTGCTGTTCGGCGTGTTCAGCACCGGCCGCGACGCCGTGGGTGCTTTGACCTTCGGTTTTAACCCCACCAACCTGGGCAATATGCTGTTCCGGGCCACCCCGCTGATCCTGACCGGACTTTCGGTGGCCATCGCCTTTAAGACCGGCCTCTTTAACATCGGCGCGTCCGGCCAGTACCTGGCAGGCACCTGCGCTTCGCTGTTTTTGGCGCTGAGCATCCCCAGTACGGTGGTGCCTGCCTGGCTGATCTGGCTCATCGCCTTTTTGGGCGGCGTGCTGGCGGGCGCTTTGTGGGGCGCTATCCCCGGCCTGCTGAAAGCCACCCTGAACATCAACGAGGTCATCGCCTGTATTATGACCAACTGGATCGCCGCAAGCCTGGTGACCTGGCTGTTTGATATCAGCAACCTGAAAAATATGGTGGAGGGCACCAAGAGCGGCTATATCTACAAGACCACCTACAACGGGGTGGCGACCGCCAAGCTGGGGCTGGATAAGATCTTTCCCGGCAGCCAGGTGAACGGCGGCATCGTCATCGCCGTGGTCATGGCGGTGCTGGTGTATATCCTGCTGGAAAAGACCACCTTCGGCTACGAGCTGAAGGCCTGCGGCGCCAACCGCCACGCCGCCCGCTATGCCGGTATCCGCGATAAGCGCAACATCGTGTGCTCGATGGCGATCGCCGGCGCTATGGCCGGCGCGGCCGGCGCGCTGTACTACCTTTCCGGCAACACCGAATTTTTCTGGAGCACCTACCAGGCGCTGCCCAGCGAGGGCTTTGACGGCATCGCCGTGGCGCTGCTGGCGGTGAACAACCCCATCGGCGTAGTGTTTACCGGCATCTTTATGTCGCTGCTTTCCATCGCCGGACTGCAGCTGACCAACCTGACCGCCTACAACGAGTACATCACCGACGTGATCATCGCGGTTATTGTGTACCTTTCCGCCTTCTCCCTGGTCATCAAGCTGTGGATCAGCGGGCGGAAAGCCGCCGGAAAGCCGCCGCTGTTTGCCCGTAAAAAACCGGACGGAGCGGGGATCACCCCCGCGGCGACCGAGGCGGCTGCGGCGCCTGCCGCGCCGGAGGAGACCGGAAAGGAGGCGCAGGAGTAATGTCATTTCTGATTCGGCAAACGCTGATTTACGCGGTGCCGCTGATGGTGGTTGCGCTGGCCGGTATCTTTGCGGAGCGCAGCGGTATCATCAACCTGGCACTGGAAGGTATCATGATCTTCGGCGCCTTCATCGGCGTGCTGTTTGTGCGGATGCTGCAGGCGCAGGGACTGTTTGACGCGGCCAAGGCCGGCGGGAGCTGGATGACCCTGCAGGGCTATCTGCTGCTGGCCATGCTGGTCGCGGCCCTGCTGGGCGCCGTCTTTTCGCTGCTGTTGGCCTTTGCAGCTATCAACCTGAGGGCGGACCAGACCATCGGCGGTACCGCGCTGAATATGCTGGCCCCCGCCCTGGTGCTGTTTTTGGTGCGCATCATCGCCAAGCAGAACCAGCTGCTGCTGCTCAAGGGCGATTCCGCCACCTGGTTCATGATCAAAAAAACGATGCTGGGCTACGACAAGAACGACGAACTGGGCTTTTTGGCGGATACCTTCCTGAACAAGGTATACCTGACCACCTATGTCTGTATCCTCGTCTTTGTGGTGCTGGCGATCATCCTGTATAAGACCAAGTTCGGCCTGCGGCTGCGGGCCTGCGGCGAAAACCCGCAGGCGGCGGATTCGCTGGGCATCAACGTGGCCCGGATGCGGTACGCCGGTACCACCATCTCCGGCGCGCTGGCCGGTATGGGCGGCTTTGTATACGCTGTGACCACCGCCAACTGCTCTGCCAACGGCGATGTGGCGGGCTTCGGCTTCCTGGCGCTGGCGGTTATGATCTTCGGCAACTGGAAACCGCTGAACGTGGCGGGCGGCGCTTTGCTGTTCGGTCTGTTCAAGTGCGTCGCGGCCTGCTATTCCACCCTGGATATCAACGGGGACGGCGTCTTTGCGCTGGCGCAGCTGGGGCTGAACGCCAACTTCTACCGCCTGCTGCCCTACGTCATCACGCTGGTGGTGCTGGCCTTTACCTCCAAGAGCTCCCGTGCGCCCAAGGCCGAGGGCATCCCCTACGACAAGGGCCAGCGGTAAGCGGTACACCCCAAATAAGCAAAAAAAGACGGCTCCATACGGGGCCGCCTTTTTACGGGAGGATTTTGAAATGGTACTGAAAGACGAAAGGGTACTGCTGCGGGATTTTATGCGGCAGGATATAGAAAAGCGGCTTTACTGGGAAACGGTGGAGACCGAATGGCAGCTGTGGGACGGCCCGTGGGAGTACGAGGGGCAGACCGAGGAGCAGCGCCGGGAGGCAATGGCGCGATACATCAAAAAGATGGAGGGCTGGGCCGACCGGTATGGGCAGATACCGGAGACCGAACGCCGGTGGAGCTTTCAGATCTGCACGGCGGAGAGGGAGTACATCGGCTGGTGCGGAGCCTACCGCATCGGGGAGGACTGTGAATGCGACCCTGAGGGGCGCCGCGTGGCCATCGGGATCGACCTGCCCGAGTGGCAGACCAGAGGAAAGGGGCTGGCGACCCGTGCCCTGCGGCTGTTTATGGCGTACCAGTACGAACAGGGGGAAAGGGAGCTGTATACCCAGACCTGGTCCGGCAACGAGCGGATGATCGGGCTGGCCCGAAAGCTGGGCTTTGAGGAATACTGCCGCAAGGCGGGGGTGCGCACCGTTCGGGGAAAGCAGTATGACGGGCTGACTTTCCGAAAGATGTTGTAAAAAATCACTATATGTATATTTATATGATAATATAACGAAAAATAGCGGCTGACAGGCAACAAAAATCCCCCGTCAGGGGGATTTTTGTTATTGGGGCGGCTGCGGCGCTAAAACAGCAGGATATAGAGCAGCGCCCACAGCAGCTCGCGGTCGGCGTGCTGGCGGATGAGAAAGGCCAGCACCACCAGGATGAGCAGCGTTTCCTGGTCGACGGCGGGCCGTCGGGCGGCACCGGGGGCCGAAGGAGCAGGGCGCTGGGGGGTGCGGGCGCCGCCGCCCGGCGCCGCCGCAGGCGGCGAGGGGGCGGCAGCCCCGCCCGCCTTCACAGAAGGCGGGACGGGCGGCGGCGCGGAGGCCGCGCGCAGCGCGGCCTCCCGGGACTGCTGCTCGGCACGGCGGCAAAGCTCGGCGAAAAGCCGCTCGTCCTCCGGTTTCCATTGCGGCATCACGGACCCTCCTTTTTCCCGTCCTCCAGCAGGGGGAGCAGGCGGATGATGCGCAGGATCTGGGCGGCCTCCTCCACCTTTTTGCGGCGGTGCTCACCGCAGAAGGGCTGCAGCGCCATCAGCAGCTGGGTATCGCGGTCGGGGACGGAAAGGGATGCGACGACCTGCGCGATGCGGCCCAGCAGGGCAGGATCCATACCGCCGAAGCCGGACTGGGACCCGGTGCGGCCCCCCAGCATCCCCAGCAGAGCGGAAAGGTCCGGAGAGGAGGACTCGCCGGCGGGCGCCGCCGGTGAAGCGGCGGCGCCGTTTTCCGGCGGCTGGCCCAGGCCCAACGAGGCGGCGAGCTCACCGATCTGCGAGAGCGCCTGCGGATCGGAGAGCAGCTGCTCCAGGCGGGCTCCCAAATCCTCCATGACGATCCCTCCGTTTCACGTTTTGCTGGGGAGAACAGACAGAAAACTCAGGAGGGATTTTGTCCGCTGAGCAGCTGCTGCAGCAGCTGGCGCACCTGCTCCGACTGTAAAAGCTGCGCCAGCCCCTCCCGGTCGGACAGAAGCGCCGTGACCTTTTCGCGGTCGGCCCCGAGCGACTGCAGCAGGCCGTCCAGCCGGCCGTTTTGCAGGTCATCCTGGAGTTTTACCGGGTCGCGGCCCAGCTTGCCGGCGGCGACCCGCAAAAGGATGGAAAGCTGTTCCGGTGTGTAGCGGGGTGTATCTGCCATTTCTTCATTCCTCCTGTTTCTTTTTGATTAAAGATATGATAAAATACGATTGGTTAGAAGGTCGGCCGTGGGCCGCTCCTTTTATCTATATGCGTCAGAAGGGCAGGTGGTTCCCCCTCGATGAAGGCCATTGTATGCGCCGACAGCCACGGGGCGTTTGCCGCGGCCGAACGGCTGCTGGAACAGAACCGGGAAGCGGCGGCGGTGATTTTCCTCGGCGACGGGGCCGAGGAGTGGGAGGATCTTTGCGCGATTTACCCGCAGATGCCCTTTTACCCGGTGCGGGGCAACTGCGACTGGGGCAGCGACTGGCCCGCCGTGCGGGTGGTGGAGCTGGGCGGACACCGCCTGTTCTGCACCCACGGGCACCTGTACGGGGTAAAAAGCGGCGACATGGGGCCGCTGCTGCGGGCGGCGAAGGCCGAGAACTGCGATATTGTGCTGTACGGGCACACCCATGCGGCGCGCATTGAGTATCGGGAGGGCAGGCATCTGCTGAACCCCGGCAGCCTGCGGCACCCGGCGGAGGGACGGCCCGGATATATCGAGCTGGTCCTGGACGGGAAAAACGTGGTGCCGATCCCGGTGGAGCTGAAATAGCGTGGATGCAAGACGGAAAGTTCACAGAAAAGGGAGAGGGCCGCAGGCCCGGCCGCCCGCAGGGCGGCCGCCGCGCGCGAAGCGCGGGCCCCGGCGGAGCCGGGGCGGTCTGCGGCCCGGACCCGGATACTGCTGCGGCGTCAGGAGGAGATACAGGTGAAAAAGATCTATTTTGCGGGATCGATCCGCGGTGGGCAGGAGGACCGGGAGCTGTATGCCGGGCTGATCCGCTGGCTGCGGGAGCGGGCGGAGGTGCTGACTGAATTTATCGGGGACAGCACGCTGGAGGAGACGGAGGCAAAGACGATGACCGACGTCGACATCTACCGGCGGGATATGGCACTGCTGCAAGCAGCCGACGCCATCGTAGCGGAGTGCAGCACCCCTTCCCTGGGGGTAGGGTATGAGCTGGGCCGGGCCGAGGCGCTGGGGCTGCCGGTGTATATCCTGTACCGGCCAAAGGCGGCCCGCAGGCTATCTGCCATGGTAGCGGGTAACGGCGGGTTCCGGCTGCTGCCCTACCATAGCCGGGAGGAGGCCGAAACAGTCCTCGGACAGATCCTGGAGGAACTGGAACGGTAAGGCGCCGGCCGGCGGGAGACCGCGGTTCGGTGCAGGGTGCCGGGAGAGGGCCGCAGGGCGGCCGCCGCGCGAAGCGCGGGCCCCGGCGGAGCCGGGGCGGCCTGCGGCCCGGACCCGGATTTTGCAAAAACAAAAAAAGGAGAAAACGGCATGACATATACGGCTCGGCAGGTTTACGAGGCCATCGACGCGTTGGCACCGTTTGGCAGCAGCATGGGCTGGGATAATACCGGCCTTTTGGTGGGAAGTCCCGTGGCGGAGGTCAGCGGCATTTTGGTGACGCTGGACGTGACGCCGGCGGCGGTGGAAAAGGCAAAGGCGATGCGGTGCAGCTGCATCGTCAGCCACCACCCGGTGATTTTCCACCCGCTGAAGCGGCTGGATCCGTCCGCTGCGGCGGGACGGTGCCTTGCAGAGGGGATCACCGTCATCAGCGCCCACACCAACTACGATTTTGCCCCGCAGGGGGTCAACCGGGCGCTGGCCAAGGCGCTGGGGCTGCAGAATATCCGCCCCTTTGGCCGGTCGAATGAGGAAAGCCCCTGGTGGTCGGTCGTCGTATTCGTACCGGAGGATTACGCCGAGGCGGTCTACCGCGCCATGAGCGCTGCTAGCGCCGGGCGGCAGGGTAATTACAGCGGCTGTGCCTTTTGGGGCGGCGGCGAAGGACGCTTTTTGCCGATGGAGGGGGCGAACCCCTTTTTGGGGCAGGTGGGGCGCGAGGAAAAGGCGGCGGAGGTGCGCCTGGAAATGCTGTGCGACCCGGCGCATCTGG
>SFLS01000001.1 GCA_004554485.1 Oscillospiraceae bacterium
GGGGTTGGCCAGGCCATGAAAGACTATATCGAAAAGGTCGGTGTCAACGTCAACCGCTCCAGCTACCGGGCCACTGCCGAAGCGGCCCTTTCCACCCTTTCGGTACGGGAGGATCTTTGCACACTGTTCGGCTCCTGCGGCGATCCCAGCTACGCCATCTTTACCAGCGGTGTCACCATGAGCTTGAATATGATCATGAAGGGGGCGCTGCACCCCGGCGATCATCTCATCATCAGCGGCATGGAGCACAATGCCGTGGCACGACCGGCTACCCAACTGCAGGCGGCAGGGGTCAGCGTTTCCATCGCCCCCTGTGATGAGGAGGGCTTTCTGCGTCTGGAGGAATTTGAAAAGCTGTTTACACCCCAGACCCGTTTGGTGGTCATGCAGTATGCCAGCAACGTCAGCGGCACCATCCAGCCCATCGCCCGCATCGGCGAGATCTGCCGCCGGCACGGCGCTCTGTTCGCAGTGGATACCGCACAGGCCGCAGGGCATTTTCTCTTTAATATGCAGGTGCAAAAGGTGGACGCCATGTGCTTTACCGGCCATAAAGGGTTGCTGGGGCCCTCCGGTATCGGCGGCTTTGTGATGAACGAGGCGATGAACGCCGCCATGACACCACTGCTTGCCGGCGGCACCGGCAGTATGTCCGCCTCCCTGGAAATGCCCCCTACCCTGCCTGACCGCTACGAGTCCGGCACCCCCAATCTTCCCGGCATCATGGGGCTTGGCGTTGCGGTACGGTATCTTCTCAATATCGGGCCCGATGCGCTGCACCGTCGGGAAATGGCGCTGACCACCCGATTTTTACAGGGCCTTCAGGGCAACGATCGCATCCGCGTGCCCGGCCCCGGCGACGCCAAACAGCGTGTCGGCGTCATCTCGGTCGATTTTCTGCAAAAGGACAACGCCGAAGTTGCCTACCAGCTGGAGGAGCAATACGGCATCCTGACCCGCTGCGGTCTGCACTGTGCCCCGCTGGCGCACAAAACGCTGGGTACCTATCCGGAGGGCACCGTGCGCTTTTCCATCGGCTACACCACCACCGAAGAGGAAGTCGATACTGCCATACGGGCCATCCACGCCCTCTCCTGATGCATCGGCAAACCGCAGGTTATGCCCCGCAGGGCCTTGCGGCTCCGCCGCAAGATGGCCCGCGCTACGCGCGGCCCCGGCGCCTGCGGCGCCGCCCTGCGGGGCCTCGCTTTTCTCCTCTCTTTCAGTTCCCAACACGTAGAAAGCGCCGCTCAAAGCGGCGCTTTCTTGTGATTATCCTGTTATTATGGGCTTTCCAACTCCCTCGCCAGGCTACCCCTTATCCGCTGGATCATCGATTCCTGATATGGTATTTCTCCGCGTTCCAGCATCAGGGCGGCGCCATAGGCGATGGAACGGATCACATAGCCCCTGTCCTGCTGCTCCTGCGGAGAAAGCGCCGGCAGGCAAAGAGGCACCAGCTTTTCCACCCGCTGTGCAAGCGGCAGCTTTTTGTCGGAAAACATCAGCACTGACCGGAAATTCGGGTTGGCGATATAAAACCGGATATAGGCAACACAGCTTTCGATAAGCTGCGTTTGCGAATCACCCTGATAAACTGCCGCCACCTGGTCCAGCAGGAGTTCCAGCTGCCTTTTGATATAGGAAAAAATCGCGCCGATCAGTTCTTCCTTGTTTTTAAAGTGCTTATAGGGCGCAGCACAGGAGATATTGCAGGCCGCAGCAACCCGCCGCAGCGAAAAACCCGCCACGCCGTGGGCATTCAGTTCCTCTATTCCCGCTGTGATCAGCTGCTCCCGGACCGAAGCTGAACCAAGCTCTTCCTCCATCCTGTCTGCCCCCTTTCTATGCTGTTTTCAGTATATCACATCCTTTTTTTGTTTACAACCGCTCCCCACTCTTGACTTTTTTGGCGTAATGGGTATAATAATGTTATATTTCTTGTGGTTAACATTGTTAACCACACTGTATCTGGAGGTGCCGCAATGGAGAAAAAAAGGATGGAAGCCCTGGGAACACACCGTTCTGTCATACGGGAGCTGTTTGAATACGGCAACAAAAGAAAGGCCGAGATCGGCGCGGAAAACGTCTTTGACTTCAGTATCGGCAATCCCAATGTTCCGCCGCCCGAAGCGGTGAAGCGGGAGCTTTGCCGCCTGCTGTCCGAGGAGGATCCGGTCGCCATCCACGGTTACACCTCCGCTGTGGGCAGCGCCGCTGCCCGCAGCGCCGTTGCCGCCGACCTTAACCGCCGGTACGGCACTGCCTTCGGCCCGGAGCATCTCTACCTCACCTGCGGCGCTGCGGCAAGCCTTTCCGTCTCCCTTTCCGCCGTGGTGGAACGCGGCGAGGAGGTCATCATCTTTGCCCCTTATTTTCCGGAATACCGGGTCTTTATCGAAACGGCCGGGGGAACGCCTGTCACCGTGCCCTCCCGCGAATCGGATTTTCAGATCGACTTTGACCGCTTGCAGGAAGCCATGACCGAAAAAACCGCTGCGGTTATTATTAACTCCCCCAACAATCCTTCCGGCGCGGTGCTTTCTGCAGAAAGTCTCCGGCAGCTCTCCCAGGTCCTCTCCGAAGCCGAACGCCGGTTTGGGCGCAGGATCTTCCTCATTTCGGATGAGCCCTATCGCGAGATCGTATTCGGCGGGGTGGAAGTCCCCTTTTCCACCCAATACTATCGGGATACCATCGTGTGCTATTCCTACAGCAAGTCCCTTTCCCTCCCCGGCGAGCGCATCGGCTACGTCCTCGTTTCGCCGGAGATGGACGGCTGGGAGAAGGTCTATGCCGCAATCTGCGGCGCGGGGCGGGCGCTTGGCTATATCTGCGCGCCGGCGCTTTTCCAGCACATGCTTCCCGCCTGCGCCGGCATTACCTCGGATCTTTCGGTCTATGCCGAAAACCGCGCGCTTCTCTACGGCGCTTTGACCGAAATGGGCTTTTCCTGCGTCCCCCCGGACGGGGCGTTCTACCTCTTTGTCAAATCGCCGGAACCGGACGCCAAAGCCTTCAGCGAGCGTGCCAAAAAGTACGAACTGCTCCTTGTGCCCGGGGATGATTTCGGCGTTGCGGGATATGTACGAATTTCCTACTGCGTTTCGACCGAACAGATCCGGCGCGCGCTCCCGGCCTTCAAAAAATTAGCGGAGGAATATGCTAAATGAACCAGCTTGAGGAAGCCAGAAAGAACATAAACGCCATCGATCAAAAAATGGCGATGCTCTTTGAGCAGCGCATGGCCGAGGTGGCCAAAGTCTCCGAATATAAGATTGCGCATGGCCTGCCCATTCTCGACCGGGGTCGGGAAAATGAGGTGATCGTCAAAAATTCCTCCTTTGTTGCGGATGAAACCATCCGTTCCTACTACGTAAACTTTCTTCAAAGCAATATGGATATCTCGCGGAGATACCAGCAAATGCTTCAAAAGGGACTTTCGGTCGCTTACAGCGGCGTAGAAGGCGCCTTTGCCAACATTGCCGCCAAAAGCATTTTTCCGGATGCGAACCAGGTCTCCTTTCCGGATTTTCGCACCGCCTACGATTCGGTGGTAAACGGCGAATGCGACTGTGCCGTGCTGCCCATCGAAAACAGCTACGCCGGCGAAGTCTCCCAGGTTATCGATATCATGTTCCAGGGGACGCTTTTCATCAACGGCATATACGATCTGGAAGTTCGCCATAACCTGCTGGGGCTCCCCGGCGCGGCGCTCTCCGGGATCAGGACCGTTATCAGCCATCCCCAGGCGCTGGAGCAGTGCGCAAACTATATCCGCAAACGGGGCTTCGAGCCGGTTTCGGCCGCCAATACCGCCATTGCCGCCAAACAGGTCGCCGAACGCGGGGACCAAAGCGTCGCCGCCATCGCCAGCACCGATACGGCAAAACTCTACGGGCTGGAGGTGCTGGAGCGGAAAATCAACGAAAGCAGCTCCAACACCACCCGCTTCGCCGTTTTTTCCCGGGTCGAAAATGCCGCCGGGGCCGGCGAACAGGGTCGGCAGTTTGTCCTGGTCTTTACCGTCCGCAACGAAGCCGGCGCCCTTGCCGAGGCCATCAACATCATCGGACGGCAGGGCTTTAATATGCGCACACTCCGCAGCCGCCCCATGAAGGAGCTGATGTGGCAGTACTACTTCTATGTCGAAGCCGACGGCAACATCAGCAGTCCCGCCGGCCGGCAGATGATGAAGGAGCTGGGGAAATACTGCGACCATCTCAGGGTCGTCGGCAGCTTCCCCCACGAGCAGAAGATCTAAGACCCCAAAAGGAGGTTTTTCGCCATGATCATTCCCGTAAAGCTTCCCGCGGGCAGCTACAAGATCACCCTTTCCCGGGGGGCGCTGCAGCGCGCCGGAGAGCTTGTTGACCTAAACCGCAAGGTGCTCATCGTAACCGACAGCGGCGTTCCCGCCTCGCTTGCCAAATCCGTGGCCCGGCAGTGCCGGCAGCCGGTGATCGTCACCGTTCCCGCGGGCGAGGGCAGCAAGAGTCTGCAAGGGTTTGGTTCACTCTGCCAGTCGCTGCTGGATAACGGCTTTACCCGCAGCGATTGTGTTGTCGCTGTCGGCGGCGGGGTCGTCGGGGATCTGGCGGGCTTTGCTGCCGCCAGCTTTATGCGCGGCATCGATTTTTACAATATCCCTACCACCCTGCTCTCGCAGGTGGATTCCTCCGTCGGCGGAAAAACGGCGGTCAATTTCGGCGGGATCAAAAACATCATCGGCGCATTTTACCAGCCAAAGGCCGTCCTCATCGACCCGGATGTTCTTGCCACCCTTTCTCCCCGCCATTTTGCCAACGGGCTGGCGGAGGCGGTCAAAATGGCGCTTACCCTGGATGCCACCCTGTTCGGGCTTTTGGAGCGGGGAGATATTCCGGAAAATCTTGAAACGGTCATCGCGCGGGCCGTCGCGTGCAAGGCCCGGGTCGTCGAAGCGGATGAGCGTGAGACGGGCCTGCGCCGGGTGCTCAATTTCGGGCACACCATCGGCCATGCCATCGAAAGCGTCGAGGGGCTGGGCGGCCTTTACCACGGCGAGTGCGTCGCGCTGGGGATGCTGCCCTTGTGCGGGGAAGCGATCCGCCCCCGTATCGAACGCGCACTCGCGCGGCTCGGTCTCCCCACCCAATGGCACGGCGACCCGAAGCAGCTGCTTTTGGCCGCCGCCCACGATAAAAAGTTTTCCGGCAGTCATATCACCGTGGTCACCCTACCGGAAATCGGGCAGTACCGATTTGAAGAATGGACAAGCGAGGAGCTTTTCCGCCGAATGGAGGCGTTTTTTCAATGAAAGATACTTTCGGGCAAAGTGTTTCGGTCACCATCGCAGGGGAAAGTCACGGTCCTGCTCTTGTCGCCGTTCTCTCCGGCCTGGCGCCGGGCATCCCGGTTGAGGAAGCCTTTATTGCCGCTCAGCTCACCCGGCGCCGTCCTGCCGGTGCGATCTCCACTGCGCGACGGGAGGAGGACAAGTTCCAGATCCTCAGCGGCGTTTTCGGCGGGCTGACTACCGGGACGCCCATCACCATCCTTATTCCGAACGAAAATACCATCAGCCGGGATTACGCAGAGTTGGCCACCACCGCCCGCCCGGGGCACGCGGACTATGCTGCCCAGTGCAAGTACCACGGTTACCAGGATTACCGCGGGGGCGGCCATTTCAGCGGACGGGTCACTGCCGCACTGGTTGCCGCCGGGGCTGTCGCCCTCTCGGCTCTCGCGCGGAAGAATATCCGCATCGGGACGCACATCGCCACCTGCGGCGGGGTGCGGGACCGGGGGTTTACCGATCTGGAAAAAGATATCGCCGCGCTCAGCACCGCGGATTTTGCTGTTCTGGACCCCGACGCCGCAAAGAAGATGCAGGAAGCGATCCTGGCCGCCAAGAACAGTCTCGATAGCGTGGGCGGCGTGCTGGAAACCGCGGTGACCGGCATACCTGCCGGGGTCGGCGAGCCCTATTTCGACAGTATGGAAAGCCTGCTTGCCCACATGTTGTTCAGCATTCCCGCCGTCAAGGGGGTCGAATTCGGCAGCGGTTTCGGCTTTGCCGAACTGCGGGGCAGCGAAGCCAACGATGCGTTCGGCATCGATAAAGACGGCAAAATTTATCCCAAGACCAATCATAACGGCGGCGTCAACGGCGGCATCACCAACGGCGCACCCCTGCTTTTCCGCTGCGTCGTAAAGCCCACCCCCTCCATTGCCCGCGAGCAGGAAACGGTGGATTTCCAAACAGGCGAAGAAAAGCGCCTGCAGATCAAGGGCCGTCACGACCCGGCCATCATTCACCGCGCCCGCGTCGTCGTGGATTCCGCCGCGGCTCTGGTGCTCTGCGACATCCTGGCACAGCGCTACGGCACAGACTGGTTAGGAGGCTGACCATGCAATACGGACTCATCGGGGAGCATCTTCCCCACAGTTTTTCCCCGGAAATCCACCGGCGGATCGGCGATTATCCATACGAATTGAAGGAGCTTTCTCCGCAGGAGGTTGGCGCCTTCCTGCAGCGCCGGGAATTTAAGGGGATCAATGTCACCATCCCCTATAAGCAGACGGTCATCCCCTATCTAGATGAGATAGACGAAGCCGCCAAAGCCATCGGCGCCGTCAATACCGTCGTCAACCGCGGCGGCAAACTCTGCGGCTACAACACCGATTTCGGCGGACTGAAGGCCCTGATCGAACGAACCGGCGTTTCGGTCGCCGGCAAAAAGGCGCTCATCTTCGGCACCGGCGGCACCAGCAATACCGCCTCTGCCGTCCTTGGGGCGCTGGGAGCCAAAACGGTGCTCAAGGCCAGCACCTCCGGCAAACAGGGGGCGGTTTCTTACCGCGAAGCGCTTACTGCGCATGCGGATGCCGAGATTCTGGTAAACACCACCCCCTGCGGAATGTTCCCGAAGCTGGATGGGATGGCAGCGGACCCCGCGGATTTCCCCGGGGCAAAGGCCGTCATCGACGTCGTTTACAATCCGCTCCGGACCGATCTGCTCCAAAGGGCGGCGTCACTGGGCATCCCCTGCCGCGGGGGGCTGTATATGCTGGTCACCCAGGCGATTCTGGCCGCCGAACACTTTTTTGATACAAAGATTCCTGCCGAAAAGGCCGAAAGCATCTACCGGCAGATCCTGACAAGCAAGGAAAACATCGTCCTGATCGGGATGCCTGCTTCTGGCAAAACGACCGTCGGGACGCTCCTTTCCAAAAGCCTTTCCCGCCCGTTCTTCGATTCCGACCTGCTGGCTGCCGAAAAGGCGGGACGCAGCATCCCCGAGATCTTTCGGACGGACGGCGAAGCGGCCTTCCGGGCCCTGGAGACAGAGGTCCTTGCCGACTGCGCAGGCAAGACCGGCGCGGTGATCGCTACCGGCGGCGGCGCGGTCCTCAATCCGGAAAACATCCGGTATCTCAAAAAAAACGGCCGGGTCTATTTTCTGGACCGTCCGGTCGAAGCCCTCATCCCCACGGCGGACCGTCCCACCGCCTCCAGCCGGGAAGCAATCTTCCGCCGGTACGAGGAACGATACCCGCTCTACCACCAATCCTGCGACAAAAAGATAGACGCCTCCGGCAGCGCAGAGGAGGTGCTTGAAGCGGTAAAGGAGGATTTCTTCCATGAAAATTTTAGTGCTTAACGGGCCGAACCTGAATATGCTTGGGATTCGCGAGCCGGGGATCTACGGCAGCGAGACCTACCGCGACCTCCTGGAGAAAATCGCCGCGCACGCCCAAACACGGGGCGTTTCGGTCGATTTTTTCCAAAGCAACCACGAGGGCGCCCTGGTCGACCGCATCCAGGAGGCCTATGGCAATACCGACGGCATCGTCATCAATCCTGGCGCCTACACTCACACCAGCATCGCGCTGCTTGATGCCGTCAAGGCCGTGGGCATTCCCACCGTCGAAGTACACATTTCCAACGTAGCCCGGCGGGAACCGTTTCGGAGCGTCAGCTACATCCGGGCCGCCTGCGTCGGTTCGATCATCGGCCACGGCACCGACGGCTATCTGGAGGCCATGGATCTGCTCATCGAAAGGAGCCATGAAAAATGATCGCTGAAATAAAGCCGGGAACCGGCCGGGGCATCATGCAGGCGCCCCCTTCCAAAAGTATGGCGCACCGGCTGCTCATTGGCAGCGCCCTTGCCGAAGGGGAAAGCGTCATTGAGGGTATCTCCTCCTCCGAGGATATGAAAGCCACTCTCGACTGCCTTGCCGCCATCGGCGCGCACTGCAGCATGGAGGGTGACAAGGTAACCGTCCGCGGGGCCAACCTGCAGAATATTGCGGAAGGAACGGTTTTGAACTGCCGCGAAAGCGGTAGTACGCTGCGCTTTTTCGTTCCCCTCTGCCTTTTGGGCGGCGGCAGGGTCACCCTCACCGGCAGCCCGACCCTTCTTTCCCGCCCCATGGGCGTCTACGAGGAGATCTGCAAAAAGCAGGGACTCCTTTTTCAGCCCACCGCGGAGGGCATCACCGTCGGCGGCAGGCTGAAAAGCGGCAGCTACAAGATCAAAGGCAACATCAGCAGCCAGTTTATCACCGGGCTCCTTTTCGTCCTCCCGCTGATGTCTCAAAGCAGCACCATCCAGCTCATTCCGCCTATCGAAAGCTGCTCCTACATCAATCTGACCATCCAGGCGCTCTCCCAGTTCGGCATAACGGTTCGGTGGCAGGATGAAAAAAACCTTTTCGTCCCCGGCGGTCAGCACTACCATCCCGTTCATGCCAGGGTCGAGGGCGACTATTCCAACGCGGCGTTCTTCGCCGCTCTCAATCTCCTTGGGTCGGAGATCGCCATCACCGGGCTCAATCCCGACAGCCTGCAGGGGGATAAAATATATGAAAAGGATTTTGCCCTGCTCCAAAAGGGCACGCCCACCATCAATATTTCCGATTGTCCGGATCTCGGGCCGATCCTGTTTGCCCTGGCTGCCGTCAAGGGCGGCGGCGTCTTTACCGGCACCCGCCGACTGAAAATAAAGGAAAGTGACCGGGCCGGTGCCATGGCCGAGGAGCTTGCCAAATTCGGCGTCGCCGTCACGGTGCATGAGGACAGCGTCGTCGTTTATCCGCACAATTTCCACGCCCCGGAAAAGCCCCTTTCCGGCCACAACGACCACCGCATCGTCATGGCTTGCGCTGTTCTTGCCACCGTCACCGGCGGCATTATCGAAGGGGCCGAGGCTTCCCGCAAAAGCCTGCCGGATTTTTTTGAGCGGCTGCAAAAGCTTGGATTTGAGGTGATTTGCCATGATGCTTGATACCAGTAAAAAAATCCTTATTGTCGGTCTTGGTCTCATTGGCGGCAGCTATGCCAAAGCGCTGCGTAAGCTGGGCTTTCAGATCTCCGCCATCACCTTAAAGCAGGAGGATATCGACTATGCCCTGCAGAACGGGATCATTGATTTTGGCTATACCGAACCGCTCCCGGAGGTCATAGGGCAGGCGGAGCTTGTCATTTTTGCCCTTTATCCCCATGTGTTTCTCGAATGGATTGCCAGCTACCAGCAGTACCTCCGCTCCGGCGCGCTTCTTACCGATGTAACCGGCGTGAAAGGGGCCATTGTGGAGCGGATCCAGTCCATGCTCCGTCCGGATGTCGAATTCATCGCCGCCCACCCCATGGCCGGGCGGGAGGTCTACGGCGTGCAGAACAGCGACGAGCGGATCTTCCGCGGAGCCAATTACATCGTGACTCCCACCGCACGCAATACCGAAGCCGCCATTCAGGACTGTCTGGAGCTGGGGCGGCTGATGGGGTTTGCCCATGTTTCTGTCCTTTCGCCGGAAAAGCACGATGAAATGATCGGCTTTGTTTCCCAGCTCACCCACTGTATCGCGGTCTCGCTGATGACCTGCTACGACGGGGAAAAGCTGCAGGACTACACCGGCGATTCCTTCCGGGATCTGACCCGGATCGCCCGGATCAACGATGATATGTGGAGCGAGCTGTTCCTGCTCAATAAGGATATGCTCCTCGATTCCATGGATAAGTTCCTTACGGAGTTTACCCGGCTGCGCACCTGCCTGGAGCACGGCGACCGGGAAACCATGCGCCAAATGATGCGGGTTTCCACCGAACGCCGGGCGTTCTTCGATAAAAAATAGCCAAAAGGAGAGCTTGCCGCCATGAATATGGATTTTAAAAGAAAACTTCCCATCCCGCTTGAAACCAAGCAGATGTATCCCCTTACGCCGCAGCTCGCCGCTGTCAAAGCCGCCAGGGATGAAAAGATCAAAGCTGTTTTTGAGTCCCGTTCCGATCAGTTTATCCTCATCATCGGTCCCTGCTCCGCGGACCGGGAGGATTCCGTTCTCGATTACATCTGCCGTCTTGCAAAGGTACAGGAAAAGGTAAAGGATAAGATCATCATTATCCCCCGGATCTATACCGGCAAGCCCCGCACCACCGGTCAGGGCTATATGGGGCTGCTGCACCAGCCGGATCCCAACGAAAAATCCGATATCTTTAACGGGATCTGCGCGGTCCGCAAATTCCATATGCGCGCTTTGGCCGAAACCGGCTTTACCTGCGCGGATGAGATGCTCTATCCAGAAAACCACCGCTACCTCTCCGATCTGCTCGGCTATGTCGCGGTCGGCGCCCGCTCCGTCGAAGACCAGCACCACCGCCTGACCGCCAGCGGCATCGAACTCCCCGTGGGCATGAAAAACCCCTCCGGCGGCGATCTTTCGGTCATGATGAATTCCATCGTCGCCGCGCAGGCGCCGCACAACTTTATTTACCGCGGCTGGGAGGTCGAAAGCTTTGGCAATCCCCTCGCCCACGCCATTCTGCGGGGTTATGTGGACAAGCAGGGCAACAGCCACCCCAACTATCATTACGAGGATCTCCAGTACGTCTATGGCCTTTATGCCAAAAGCGGGCTGGCTAACCCCGCCGTTATCGTCGATGCCAACCACTCCAACTCCGGCAAACAGTGTTTCGAGCAGATTCGCATTGCCAAAGAGGTCCTGTACAGCCGCCGTTACAACAGGGATATCGCACAGATGGTCAAGGGCCTTATGATCGAAAGCTACATCGAAGACGGCTGCCAGAAAACCGGCGGCGGCGTCTACGGACAGTCCATCACCGATCCCTGCCTGGGCTGGGAAAAGAGCGAGCGCCTGATCTACGATATTGCCGACAGCCTCTGATCCCCGCTGCTGCGCCAGGGTCCTGTCGGCCCCAAAGCACGACGTCTGTTATACCTATACCACCCCCCTGCGCCCGGGCACAAGCTGCTCGGGCGCTTCGGTCGTATCGGGGTGGATTTTTCCCGTATATTCTGGTATACTGTATTCTGCAGTGGTCCCAACAAAAAGGTTTTTAGGGAGGCAGCCATGATATTGCAAACCAAAAGACTGCTCCTGCGCCCGTGGCAGGATTCGGACGCGGAGGATCTGTACCGCTACGCCAGCTCTCCCGAGGTGGGCCCGATTGCCGGCTGGCCGGTGCATACCAGTGTCCAGAACAGCCTTGCCATTCTCCGCGGTGTACTTTCGGAGCCGGAGACCTATGCTGTTGTTCCCAAAGCCGTGGGCCACGCCGTCGGCAGCGTCGGCCTGATGATCGGCACAGCCAGCGCCCTCGGCATCCCCGAGACCGAAGGCGAGATCGGCTATTGGATCGGGGTCCCCTTTTGGGGCCAGGGCCTCATCCCGGAAGCGGTGGAGGAAATGCTGCGCCGCGGCTTTGTGGACCTGGGGCTTGAAACCGTCTGGTGCGGCTATTTTGATGGCAACCTGAAATCCCGGCGCGTCCAGGAAAAGTGTGGTTTTCTCTACCGGTATACCCGGGAAAATGTCCCCGTCCCTACGCTGGGGGACGTGCGGGCCGAACACATCTCCTGCCTGACGAAGGAACAGTGGCTAACCCGGTAGTGTCCTGTTCCTTGCTCCTTTTCCTCCCCTGGAATCACAAAATAATCGGCCGCCTGCCGGTCGCGATCTGCGAACGGCAGGCGGCTTTTGCAGCAAAAAGCAGCATGGCGTCGGCCATACTGCCTTTTTCATTTATCCTGGACTGTCCGGCTCTTGTTTACTTCACATAGATGGAGCAATCGCTTTGCTTTTCCACATAGCCGATGATCTCCGCCCCCGGCACCTTATCGCTTTGCTGCAGCTCCTGCAGCAGCGCCCGGGCGTCCTGCTCCTCCACGGCGATCAGCAACCCGCCGGAGGTCTGCGGGTCGTACAGCACATCCTGCATTGCCAGCGGCACGCTTTCGGCAAAGCGGGCGGTGGGACCCGCAAACTGCCGGTTACGGTAGGCTCCCTCGGGGATCAGTCCCATTTCCGCCAGCGGCAGTACTCCGGGCAGCACCGGCACCTTGCCGCTGTCGATCACAATGGTCAAATCGCTGCCGCGGGCCATCTCGGTCGCATGCCCCATCAGCGCAAAACCGGTCACGTCGGTCATGCTATGGAGGCGGTATTTCCGGGCGATCTCACAGGCATACTTGTTCAGTGTCGCCATCTGGCGCACCGCGCGCTGGTACAGGGCGGCGTCCGCCAGCTCCGCCCGGTTTGCGGTGGTAATGATCCCGATGCCCAGCGGCTTTGTCAAGATCAGCAGGTCGCCCTCCTCGGGGGTGCAGTTCATTTGGATCTCCTCCGGACGGGCAAACCCAGTCACCGAAAGACCGTATTTCGGCTCCTGGTCGTTGATGGTATGTCCGCCGGCAATCACGACCCCTGCCTCGTAGGCTTTTTCATAGCCGCCGCGCAGCACCTCATGGATCATCTCCTTGGGCATCTGCGGCGTTACGGTCATAATATTCAGGGCGATCTTGGGGGTGGCGCCCATGGCGTAAATATCGCTGATAGCATTGGCCGCCGCGATCTGCCCGAACATAAACGGGTCATCCACAATGGGCGGGAAGAAATCCAGCGTCTGCACAATCGCCAGATCGTCGCTGACGCGGTACACCGCCGCGTCATCGCTGGTATCATAGCCCACCAGCAGGTTTTCGTCCTTTACCGTGGGGATCCCCTGCAGGATCTGGCTCAGCATCCCGGCGCCCACCTTAGCGCCGCACCCCCCGCAGGAGGCCAGCTTGCTCATTTTAATATCGCACTGCATTTATTTTCCCTCCAGTAGCTTGGTATAGTACAGCACACCCTCCAGAATGCCGCCTGCGATGGCGTTGGCCTTATCGGAGGGGGTAAAGCAGTTTTCCAACTTGCAGCGGGCGTCAATATCGCCGGATTTCAGCCCTTTGGTCACGGGCGTACCCTCCGGCAGCATTCCCCGTACCATACCGCTCATCTGGGCATACACCGGTTCGGTGCCGGCGTAAGCCACCAGCTGTCCCTTTTCCACCACATCGGTGATCTTCACCGCCGGATGCCATATCCCGTCTGCCGTTGCCCGGATGATGCGCTCTCCGCTGAAGCCACCCACATTGCCGGGGGTCGCGGTATCCGGCTCCGGGGAACCCTCATACAACGTCCGTCCCATATCGTGGCCGCGGTTGCTTTCCACGCAGAAGTGGCAGTCCACCCCCGAGGTAAACCCGGGGCCGATACCCACCACCAGCGGCGCGTCGGTTATCCCGGTGCCGATATTCCTTTTGGCAATGATGGCGTCCACCAGCACCGCAGGTTTTAGCTTTTTCGCTTCCTTGTATTCCGGGTCGATCAAAACAGGGATCTCCCCCTTTGTCAGGATCTCCCGCGCTTCCCCGGCGTCCTTCGCCAGTCTGGCGGTCACGCCCGTTACCGTGGCCGTCCCATCGTACACCGCGCGGGAAAAGGCCACCGTACAGCGTACCGTCGTCGGCTTTTCTATATCGGTGCAGACAATCTGAAAACCACACCGGTGCAGCCGGCAGGCGATCCCCGTCGCCAGGTCGCCCGCCCCCTTGATCACGATCAGCATCTTGATTCCTCCCTATCGTGTCCAGACTTCATATTCTCCGGGGGAATGCCGCAGGGCTGCCGCCACCACCCGGTCCACGCCGTTCTGCAGCAGCAGTCCGGCCGTCAGCTCCGTCAAGGCAGCCGGCACCACATCACGCTGGTTCAGCAGCACGGCATAGGGGCGATTCCCCACGTTTTTTCGCTGTGCCAGCGGCGACGAAAGCAGCATTGCCATCATCTCCGGCGTCACTTTTTGCTCCGGGGAAAAGCCAAAGCGCAGCACCGCCAGTTCCGGACGGTGGCACACCTCACCCAAAGGATTGCCCAGAGCGGAAAGCCCCGCTACCGCCACCACCGCATCGGCAAACGCCGGAATAACCGGCTCCCGGTCGTTCGGCACCTTCAGCGGCAGGCCCTTGGTGCCGTCCGCCTCAATAATAACATGATCGGCCAGCTCCGGCAACTGTTCCAGCAGCGGCGTCGCGCCGAACCGGTGGTCCTCCATCGGGATGCCCACCGTCATCAGGCGGCGGCTCATCAACATATTGCTCAGCACCGCTGGGTCGTCGCCCATGTAGTAATCCCGTTCGGGCGGCCTGATATGCGTGGTAGTGGTCATCACGGCCGTGTCTCCCCGCAGGGCGTACTCCTGTCCCAGCGCCGCCATCAGGCTGCTTTTTCCGCCGCCGCCGATGATCGCCGTCGTAACGGTGTCCTGCAGGGCCAGGGACGTAATCAGCAAACACTCCCGCATTCTCATTCCTCCCTTCCGATTTCTACCGATATCTTATTCAAAGAATAACACGCAGCCCTTGAAAAGTCAATCGGAATCCGTCATAATAAAGCTATCCCATAAGATAAAGGAGGCTCTTGCATGAGCAACAAACAGATGACCGCCAGCACATCGGTACGCATCCGGGTGAACGACACCAAGGTGTTTGGTCCCGGCATTGCGGAATTGCTGGAGCGGATCGACCGCTGCGAATCCATCCGTACCGCCACAACGGAAATGAAAATCGCGTACAGCAAGGCGTGGACGATGCTGCGCAGCTGTGAAGCCGCACTGGGTTATCCCCTCATCGAGCGCAAGGTCGGGGGGGCCGGCGGCGGCGGCTCTGTGCTCACGGCAGAGGGCCGGTCGCTGCTGGAGCGTTACCGCCGCTGGGAGGCCGACTGCAAGGAATACGCCCGTACCCATTTGGCGGAGCTGTTCCCGGAGGCCGCAAAATGACCCTGTCGCTGGTGGTGCTGGCTGCGGGGGCGTCCCGCCGCTTCGGTGCCCCCAATAAACTGCTTCAGCCGCTGGATGGCAAGCCGCTGCTCTGCCACACCCTTACCTTGGCGCGGCAGCTCCCTGTGGAGCAGCGGATCGCTGTCTGCTCCGCCCAGACTGCGCCGCTTGCGGCGGAGGCCGGCTTTACCGTCCTAATCAATAATGAACCGGAGCGCGGCCAAAGCCACAGCCTTCGCCTGGGGCTCGCTGCCTGCCGTCACTCCGACGGCTGCCTGTTCCTTACCGGAGATCAGCCGTTTGTTTCCGTTCCGACGCTGCTTCGACTGATTGCCGCCTGGCAACAGGAGCCAGACGCCATCTGGGGCTGCGACTTTCAGGGCCGTTTTTCCATCCCCTCCATCTTCCCTGCCGCCGTTTACGGGGAGTTGCTTTCCCAGGGCGGCGATGTCGGCGGGCGGGAGGTCATGCGTGCCCACCCGGAACTGGTGCGCACCATTGCCGCCCCTGTCGAAGAACATATTGATATCGATACGCCGTCGGATCTTGCCGCCGCGCAAAACCGTAGATAGTAGATAAAAGGACACTCCCCGCTGTCCTTTTTCTTTGGAAAAAAACACCCCCGTCCAAATGGACGGGGGGCTTTTGTGTTAAACACGATGAGAAATGGAGCTGTTTTATTGGTAGAACCTATCCTTGGATAGTGCTCACATCCCAAGCTCTCAGGGATTCATCAGTTTCCTGAATTACTCCGCCTTGAACTCATAGTCCTTGCCGGGCAGGATAGCGTTCAGGATGATGCCGAAGATAGCAGCACAAGCCAGACCGCCGAAGGAAACGCTGCCGATCACGATGGGATAAGCATTGAAGCCCAGGCCGCAGACCAGAATGATAGCGGTTACCAGAACGTTGCGCATGTTGACATAGTCAACCTGGTTCTCAACGATGGTAC
Source organism: Oscillospiraceae bacterium (assembly GCA_004554485.1). GTDB lineage: Bacteria > Bacillota > Clostridia > Oscillospirales > Ruminococcaceae > Angelakisella. The sequence goes on from SFLS01000001.1 coordinate 16,062, forward strand.
GGATACCGGTAGCAGCGATCATGCCGTACAGAACGAAGGAGATACCGCCGATAACAGCAGTGGGGATGGAGTTGATAACTGCCTCAAACTTGGGAGACAGGGACAGGATGATAGCCATAACAGCGGCAACGCGCATTACGAAGGGATCGAATACGCGGGTCAGAGCGACAACGCCGGTGTTCTCGGAATAAGTGGTGTTGGCGGGGCCGCCCAGCAGGCCGGCCAGGGAGGTGCCGATACCGTCGCCCAGCAGGGTGCGGGTCAGGCCGGGATCAGCGATGAAGTTCTTGCCGCAGGTAGCGCCGATAGCCATAACGTCGCCAACATGCTCAACCATGGCAGCAACGGCAACAGCCAGACCGGCGATAATGCAGTCGGCATTGAACTTGGGCAGATGGAAGGTGGGAAGACCAACCCATGCAGCAGTGCCAACAGCGTCAAAGTTAACAGCGCCCATCACGATAGCGATGATGTAGGAAACGATCAGAGCGATCAGAACGGGAATGATCTTGATCATGCCCTTGCCCCAAGTGTTGCAGATGAGGATGACGATGATCGGGATAACGCCCAGAATCCAGTTGGTCATTACGTTAGAAACAGCAGAACCAGCCAGATTGATACCGATGAGGATGATCAACGGACCGCAGACAACGGGCGGGAACAGCTTCATAACTCTCTTGGTGCCAAAGACCTTGATCAGGATGGCGAGAATTACATACAGGCCGCCAGCTGCGATAACACCGCCGGTGGCATACTCTTTGCCGTAGGCGGGGATGATGGCGCCGTACATGCCCAGGAACGCAAAGGAGGAACCCAGGAATACGGGAACCTTGCCCTTGGTGATGAAGTGGAACCACAGGGTCGCAATACCAGCGCAGAACAGGGTTACGGAAGCCGAAAGGCCCATACCCTCAGCACCGGGATAGCTGTTGGTCAGAACGGGCACCAGAATGGTAGCGCCGAACATCGCGAAGCACTGCTGCAGACCCATAATAATGGTCTTGCCCCAGCCGAGTTCCTTACGAGCATCATAAATGCCAGTAACTTTAGTACTCATTAAATTTGCCTCCTCAATGATTTGGATTCTCCATTTCTCTTGGTTACAATAACCAGTTGCCTCCGTTTGGCCGTACCGTTTTATGTACTGTTTGGCACGCTTTTCTCCGGATCAAGTCCTTCTGAAATGCCATTCATCAGCGTTTTCATTATACCTTGTGTTCATAAAAAATTCAATCTCTCCCTGCCACTTTTCCCGAATTACACAAGATACAGTTTTTTCAATTGTGCATTATGCTCATGCACATTGGGGTCTTTCCCCAATCAATGTCCCGTTTTTCTTGCATATCTTCGGATTGTTATAATCTTATCCCAATATTATTATGTAATATGTGCATGAAATAGTCCCGTAAAATTCTACTTTTTTGCGCTCTTTGTTGGAAAACGCCCCATATTATATACTTTATACCATTATCGATGCTTCGTGGATTTCGCACAAATACACAAAAGAAACAGGCACCCGCCGCATTGGGACAGGTGCCTGTCATTTTGTTGTTCGGGGCCTGCCGGACGATTACTTCTTCTCGGCGGCAGCCTTCTCCTGCAAAGCCTTCAGCATCTTCTCAGGAGTGATGGGCATCTCGGTAAAGCGGCAGCCGGTCGCGTTGTAGATCGCGTTGGCGATAGCGGGTGCGCCGGGAACCATTGCGGGTTCGCCGATACCGCGGGCGCCATAGGGGCCGGTCTCCTCGGGATGCTCCACGCCCATGGCGATAAAGGTTTCGGGGGTGTTGTCGATGGTGGGAATCTTATAGTCGACGAAGGACTTGTTCAGTACCTTGCCGTCCTTCAGCTTCAGCTCCTCAAACAGCACGGTGCCCAAAGCCTGCATCATACCGCCCTCTACCTGAGCCTTGTACAGCTCGGGGTTGACGATGTGGCCGGGGTCGCAGCTCTCTACCATCTTCTTGACCTCGATCACGCCGGTCTCGGTGTCGATCTCGACCTCAGCGCCGGCAGCGGCGGTGGTCCAAAAGGCCGCGGGCTTGGGAGAGTAACCGGTGGCGGGATCGTAGTTGATGTTGTTGGGCAGCGTAAAAGTACCTACGCCGATGGCGGGGCCGCCGTAGCCGGAACCGTCCTCAAAGGCCAGGCCCAGTGCCAGGTCGGACATGGGCATACGGCTCTCCGGATGGTTGCGGTTGATGATCCAGCCGTCCTCCAGGTACAGCTCGCGCTTGATGTACCCCAGCTTGATCTGCGCCAGATCCAGCAGCTTCTCCTTCAGGTCCTCGGCAGCCAGCTTGGTGGCGTTACCGGCGCAGTAGGTAATACGGGAAGCAACGGTCTGCCACTCGTAGGGGGTATGGTCGGTATCGCCGGTGCGGATGGTGAACTTGGAAGGATCGCAGCACAGAACCTCGGCAGCGATCTGGATCAGGGCGGTATCGGAGCCCTGGCCGATATCATGGCCGGAGGTCATCAGGAAGAAGGTACCGTCCTCGTTCATGCGGATGATGGCAGCGGAACCCGCGTTGGTGGGCTGAGAAGGAGACTTCCAGCCGCCGGCGATGCCCTTGCCGCGGACCTTGTTGGGTGCGGAAGGCTTTTCGCAGGGCTTATCGTACTCGATCGCTTCCGCTACCTGGTCCAGAGCCTCCAGGAAGCCGCAGGACTTCATGATCTCCCCGGTACCGGTGGACTTGCCGGGCGCCAGGCCGTTGACGCGGCGGATCTCAATGGGATCCATGCCGATCTCCTTGGCTACCTCGTCGATATTCTGCTCGATGCCGAAGTGGATCTCACACATACCGAAACCACGGTAAGGACCGCCGACAGGGTTGTTGGTGTATACGCAGTAGGCGTCGGTCTTAACATTGTCGAACTCATAGGGGCCGGTGGAAGCAAAGCCGGAGGCCTTAACGATGTTTACGCCGTATTCGGTGTAAGCGCCGCCGTCCCAGTAGAAGTTGTTCTGCACCGCCAGGAACTTACCGTCGCTCTTGCGCACGGCGGTCTTGATCTTGGTGTAAACGCCCTGACGCAGGTAAGAGTTTACAAACTCCTCCTCACGGGTGTATTCCATCATCACGGGACGGCCCTTGCAGTGCATGGCCAGCGGGATGATAATACCCTCGATGGTGGTGCCGGCCTTTGCGCCGAAGCCGCCGCCCACGTAGGGAGAAATGATACGCATCTTGTTCAGCGGGATATCAAAGGTCGCGGAAAGCGCCTGACGTACCGCATAGGGGGACTGGCAGGAGGCCCAAACGGTGCACTTGCCGTCCGGCTCGTACTGGGCAACCGCCACATGGTTCTCGATGGGGGTGTGCTGTACGTGAGGAACATGGTATTCATGCTCGGTGATGTAGTACTCGTCGGGATGCTCCTCGGCATACTTGAACGCCGCGTCGGCGTCGCCCTTGCGGATGATGTGGTGGTGAGAGATATTGGTGTGCGCCTGCGGATGGAAGATCGGCACTACCTTGTAGGTGTGCAGCTCGGGATGGATCAGGATCGCGTCCTTTGCCATACCTTCCATGGGGTTGTTGATGACAGGCAGCGGCTCATACTCTACCTTTACCAGGTCGCAGGCCTCCTCGGCGATCTCGGGGGTCTCGGCGGCAACGGCAACAACGGGCTCACCATAGAACTTGACGGTATTGACTGCCAGGAAGTTTTTATCCTCCAGGTACAGACCGCCGCGCTTGGTGTAGTAGTCGCCGGTAATAACGTCATGGACGCCCTTCAGGGCCTTGGCCGCGGAAACATCGATGCTCACGATCTTGGCATGGGCATAGGGGCTCTTTACGCACTTGGCATACAGCATGCGGGGCCATTTCATATCGCCCACGTATTTGGCAGCGCCGGTTACTTTCTTAACGCCGTCTACACGAGGAACACTTACGCCAACATATTTACTCATTATTTGGCACCTCCATTCATGCGCTCGGCAGCGTCTTCAATCGCCTCAATGATTCTCTTGTAGCCGGTGCAGCGGCACAGGTTACCGGACATATAGTGGGTGATCTCCTCCCGGGTGGGATGGGGGTTCTCGCGCAGCAGAGCAGTAGCGGAAACAATAAAGCCGGGCGTGCAGTAACCGCACTGCAGGGCAGCGTGGTCAATAAAGGACTGCTGTACGGGGGAAAGGTTGCCCTTTTCATCCGCAAAGCCCTCTACGGTCTCAAAGTGCTTGCCGTCCATCTCGGGGGCCAGCATCAGGCAGCCGTTGATCAGCACACCGTCAACGATCATCGCGCAGGCGCCGCACTCGCCGGCGCCGCAGCCTTCCTTCGCGCCGGTCAGGTCCAGCATATCACGGATAATATTCAGCGCGGTCTTATTCGCCGGAACATCCAGCTCGTATTCTTCGCCGTTTACGAAGAAATCAACATGATAAGTTTTCATTAAATGGCACGCTCCTTTCTCAGACAGAGAGTTCCGCCAGGCTTCTGCGTACAGCAACCTTTACCAGGCTTACACGGTACTCGGCGGAAGCGCGGATATCGCTGATGGGCGAAACCTCGGTGCCGGCCAGCTCGGCGGCCTCACCGATCAGTTCGGGGGTCAGCTTCTTGCCCTTCAGCAGGGCCTCGGTCTTGGGCAGACGGATGGGGGTAGGAGCGCAGGAGCCGATGGCTACACGGTACTCGTCGCCGAACTTGCCGACGGTGGCGCACACGGTAGAAAGGTCCACTTCCTTGCGGCGGTCAAACTTGGTGAATACCGCCTTCTGACCCTCCACATAGGGGATCTTCAGGCCGATGGCCATCTCGCCGGGCTTCAGGCCGACCTTACGCACAAAGATGAAGAACGCGCCGCGGGCGATTCTTTCTTCCTGGCTCTCGCCGGCCCAGCTTACCAGAGAAACCTCGCGCTGGCCCTCGGGACCCACCACGACCAGTTTGGCGTCGCAGGCTACCAGGGGGGTAACGGTATCCGCCAGAGGAGAGGCGTTGATGACGTTGCCTACGCTGGTGGCACGGCCGCGTACCAGCTGGGAGCCCAGAACGGAAGCCGCCTGAGCGTAGAAGGGATAGTTCTCCTTCACGATCTCGCTTTCGGCGAGTTCCTTACAGGTGACGCACGCGCCGATGTACAGGCCGTCCTTCTTGGAGAAGGTGATGTCCTTCAAGCCGGGAATGCGCTTGATGTCGATCACGGCCTCCGGGTTGATCAGACGCTCACGCAGACGAATCATTACGTCGGTACCGCCATTCAGGATGGTGTATTTGCCTTCGTATTCCTTCATCAGTTCAAGAGCTTCTTCCACAGAACCCGGAGCGAAATAGTTAAATTCCTTCAATGTAAGCACTCCTTTTCGATTGGTTTTATGCAGAGTAACACTTATACAGCATTTACATTATAATATTAAGGACGACCCAATTCAATTCTTTTTCGGTGATTTTGATATTATGTATAATTCCATTTTCCCGATTTGTACATTTTGGAAAAATGCCTCTTGTATACTCTCCACAATAAACTCTTAAACCGCCTTGTTTTTTTGGGAGATCACTTCCGGGGGCATTTCGTTTGTTTTTATTAAGATAAACGAAAAACCTCTTGGTTGATTGTTGATTTCTCCTAAATCATGTTATTTTATTAACGCAGTTTATTTTCTTATTTTTGATTTTCCTATGAAATATAGACAAAATTTTTAGCCGTTTCTTGTCACGAAAAAATGTTATCCGGCATTTACTTTTTTCCCTCTTTCCTTTATAATGTAAACTAACAACAAATAGAGTGGGGCATATTGGCCGCTTTGTGCCGCTGTTTCCGCTCCGTTTGTCCCCGGTGTGCCGGCTCTGCCTCAACTGTCACCACGGCCGGCCCCGCCTACATCTATTTTGGGAGGTTGTTTTATCTATGTCTAAAAAACCTTTGGATGGGATCCGCGTTCTGGATTTTACCAACGCGCTGGCCGGTCCCTATTGCTCCATGATGCTGGGCAACATGGGCGCCGAGGTCATCAAGGTAGAAAAGCCCGGTACCGGCGATGACAGCCGCGGCTACGGTCCTTTCGTCAACGGCCAGAGCGGTTACTTTGTCAGCGTCAACCATGGCAAAAAAAGCGTCGTCTGCAACACCAAGGATCCCGAAGGCGTCGAAATGTTCAAGGAGCTGGTCAAGCACGTCGATATTGTCGTGGAAAACCTGAAGGCCGGCGCCATGAACCGCATGGGCCTGGGCTACGAGGAACTGAAGAAGGTCAATCCCAAGCTCATCTATGTCGCCATCTCCGGCTTCGGCCAGACCGGCCCCTACTCTCCCCGTCCCGCCTATGATATGGTCGTGCAGGCCATGGGCGGTGTTATGAGCATCACCGGCGAACCCGGCGGCAAGCCCGTCCGCGTCGGCGCTTCCATCGGCGATATCATTGCCGGCATCTTCGGCGCTTTCGGCGCCGTTACCGCCCTGTATAAGCGCGCTGTCACCGGCGAGGGCGACATGGTCGATGTCGGCATGCTGGACTGCCAGCTGGCTATCCTGGAAAACGCCATCATCAAGTATTCCGCCACCGGCGTGGTCGCCGGCCCCATGGGCGCCGTCCATCCCACCGTCACCCCCTTCCAGGCGTTCGAAACCAAGGATAACTACGTCATCGCCGCCTGCGGCAACAACCGCCTGTACGCTGCCTTCTGCAACGCGCTGGGCTGCCCGGAGCTTATTGACGATCCCCGTTTTGATACCAATATGCACCGCAACCAGAACCTCAAGCTCATCGGCGATCTGCTGACCGAAAAGACCCGCACCAAGACCACCGCCGAATGGCTGGAGATCCTGGAAAAGGCCGGCGTTCCCTGCACCGGCATCAATACCGTCGATAAGCTGTTCACCGATCCTCAGGTCGCGGCCCGCAACATGCTCGTCGAAATCGATCAGCCCGGTATGGGCAAGGTCAAGATTGCCGGCAACCCCGTCAAGATGGCTTCCATCGAGGCCGCCGGCGACGCCGATCATCACGCGGCTCCCGCCCTCGGCTCCTCCACCCGCGACGTCCTTGTCAATATGCTGGGCTGGGATGAGGCCAAGGCCGACGACTACGTCGAAAAATTCCACTGATCCCGTTTTTTGTGCAACATCCGCGGCCGGGGGCTTCTCCGGTCGTCGGCAACCCATATACTCTCTGAAAGAAGGATAATCATTATGACCAAACTTGAAGACCTGATTGAACGCAAAGGTTCAATCGCTCTCGGTGGCGGCCAGGCGCGTATCGACAAGCAGCACGAGCAGGGCAAAATGACCGCTCGCGAGCGCCTCGAGGCCCTCTTCGACCCCAACACCTTTGTTGAGATCGACGCCTTTGTCGTCCACCGCTGCTACTACTTTGGCCAGGAAAAGCAGCACTTCCCCGGGGATGGTGTTGTAGGCGGCTACGGTAAGGTAGACGGCCGCATCGTCTATGCCTATGCCCAGGATTTCACCGTCGTCGGCGGTTCCATGGGCGAGGTACAGGCCAACAAGATCTGCAAGATCCTGGAGAACGCCCGCAAGGTCGGCGCGCCCGTGGTCGGCATGAACGACTCCGGCGGCGCCCGTATCCAGGAGGGTCTGGACGGTCTGGAAGGCTACGGCAAGATCTTCTTCCGCAACACCGCCGCTTCCGGCGTTGTTCCGCAGATCACCGCCATCATGGGCCCCTGCGCCGGCGGTGCCGTTTACTCCCCCGCGCTTACCGATTTCATCTTCCAGGTCAACAAGACCGGCAAGATGTTCATCACCGGCCCCGACGTCATCAAGTCGGTCACCGGCGAGCAGATCGACGCCGAAAAGCTGGGCGGCGCCACCACCCACAACCGCGTCAGCGGCGTAGCCCACTTCATGGCTTCGGATGACGCCGACTGCATTAACCAGATCCGTCGTCTGCTCTCCTATCTGCCCTCCAACTACCGCGATTCCGCCCCCACCATCTTCAACGGGGACGACCCCAACCGCATCGCGGATGAGCTGGATACCATCATCCCCGACAACCCCAACAAGGCGTACGATATGTATAACGTCATCAAGGCCATCACCGACGGCGGCGAGTACATGGACTACATGGGGATGTACGCCCCCAACATCATCACCTGCTTTGCGCGCTTCCACGGCCGCTCGGTCGGCATTATCGCCAGCCAGCCCAAGGCCATGGCCGGCTGCATGGATATCAACTGCTCCGATAAGGCCGCCCGCTTCATCCGCACCTGCGATGCCTTCGGTCTGCCTCTGCTCACCCTGGTCGATGTTCCCGGCTTCCTGCCCGGTTCCACCCAGGAGCACGGCGGTATCATCCGTCACGGCGCCAAGGTCATCTACGCCTACTGCGAAGCTACCGTTCCGAAGATCACCATGATCCTGCGTAAGGCCTACGGCGGCGCTTATCTTGCCATGTGCTGCAAGGATCTGGGCTCCGATATCGTATACGCCTGGCCCACCGCCGAGATCGCCGTCATGGGCGCCGAGGGTGCTGCCAACATCATCTTCCGCAAGGCAACTCCCGAAGAGCGCGCCGAGCTGATCGATGAATACAAGCGCGAGTTCAACAACCCCTACAAGGCTGCCGAGCGCGGCATGGTGGATGACGTTATCATTCCCTCCACCTCCCGTCAGATGATCATCGCTGCTTTGGAGATGCTCGACGGCAAGGTCGTGGAATCTCCCAGAAAGAAACACGGCAACGTTCCGCTCTGATCCAAAGGAGCGTGAATGATATGATGTATCTGTATATTGCCATCGCGCTGCTGGTCGGGCTGCTGCTGGGCAAGCTGCTTTTCGGGAAAAAGCCCGCGCCTGCCCCCGCTCCGGCTCCGGTTGCCGCCGCCCCTGCCGCGGCAGCGGAGGATGAAGACGAAATCGCTGCAGTCATCGCGGCCATTGCCGCCATGATGGGCTGTGCGCCGGAGTGCGTACGCATCCTTTCCCTGCGTGAGGATTCCCCCTGGAGACCCACATTCCTAAATACTGATGGAGGACAAATCGATGAAAAGATTCCTGATAAAAATAAATGGAAAAACGTATGATGCCGAAGTAGAGGTCCTCGGCGCCTCCGCTGCGGCTCCTGCTCCTGCCGCAGCGCCCAAGGCTGCTGCCCCCGCCCCCGCGCCCGCCGCTCCCGCTGCGGCTCCCAAGGCCGGCGGCCCCGCCAATGTCACCTCTCCCCTGCCCGGCACCGTTCTGCGCCTGGTCAAGAATGCCGGCGACACCGTCGCGGCCGGCGAGGTCGTCATGATCGTCGAATCGATGAAGATGGAAAACGAGGTCGTCGCCCCCGAGGCCGGCCGCATCGCTTCCATTGCCGTCGCCGCAGGCTCTGCCATCAATACCGGCGACCTGCTGTTCACCCTCGGCTAAGGCATCTCACAGCAAAATGACGAAAGCAGCATTGCTCTTTTGTGGTTTTCCCACAATGGTGCAATGCTGCTTTTTTACCTCTTTTTTACATGTCGCGCTTTGCCCTTATCTTTTTGACTATTCTGTACAATTATCATCTTGTATATTTGTTTAAAATATATATGTCAAAATTCATCAAAAAATCGTCAATTTTTCTACGGTGTAAAAAAACCACAAACCCTATTGCATTTTATATAATTTAATAGTAGAATAGCTATTAGAATGAACATGGGAAAGTAGTGGATTGACTGCTCCCTGTTATCAGATCGCCGCGCGGTCCGCGGAGGAAAAAGGGGGCGTCTTGCATGGATGCGAACTACGGCATTTCGATGAACTCCATTCTGCGAATGGAGATCCTGCAGGATGCCAAATTGCTGGCGGGCGCTTCCGGCACCGACCAGATCGTTACCTCCGTCAACGTCATGGTCGACCCCAACGTGGTCAACCTGGTTTCGGGCGGCGAACTGCTGGTATCCACCGCTTACGCCGTCCGGGAAAACCTCCCGCAGCTGCTGGAGCTCATTCCGCAGCTCAAGCAGCGCGGCGTCGTTGCGCTGGGGCTCAAGTTCAACAGCTACATCAATGAGATCCCGCAGGAGATCCTTATCCTCTGCGATACCCTCAGCTTCCCGCTGTTCGAGATCCCCAACAGCATCTCCTTTTCCCAGCTTATCACCCCCATCATGACCACCATTGTCAACAACCAGGCGCAGATGCTGGGGGATATTTACGAGCTGCAAAAGGCACTCACCGCCACCATGCTCAGCGGCGGCGGTCTGCAGTCCATCGTGCAGACGCTGTTCGACCGGTTCGGCAACAGCATCGCCATCTACAATGATTTCTTCTCCTCCTTTGTGCTGGCCTGCAGCGACCGGCGCCGGGAGAGCATCACCCGCCGGATGGAGGATCTCGTCCGCGTGGGCAGCAGCGGCAGGGAAACCGTTTCCCTGATGAGCAGCCGCGAAGTGGATAACGTCGACGGTCTCATCTGCAATAAGATCATTATCCCCATTTACAGCGACAAAAAGAAGTACGGCAGCATCTATATCTGGGAAGATAACCGCGAGATCACCAACGTGGACCTTGCCGTGCTGGAAGCCTCCACTTCCCTCATCGCGCTGGATATGATCAAAAAGATCTCGATGTACGAGATGGAAAACAACCACAAGGCGTCCTTCCTGGACGACCTGCTGGTGCATGATGAGGAGCGCCAGCGCAAATCGCTGGCCAACGCCGAATACTTCGATTTTGATGTGGACGCCGAGCACCGCGTGGCGGTCATCCGGGTTCTGTCCGGCAACAGCACCATCAGCAACAGCTCCCTTTACAAAACCAACAACAGCATTGTCAATATCCTGCGCCGCGTCAGCCGGGACAGCAGCATCAAGGTCCTGTTCGTCAATAAATGCGACAGCATCGTGCTGGTATTCGAGCTGCCGGTGCATGAGGACGGAAATTACCTGCAGCACCTCCACTCCTTTGTGGATTCCGCGATGAACGCCCTGGAGGCCGAAGGGATCCTTTCCATGGTCTCCATCGGGATGGGCCGCAGCTATGCCGACGCCACCAACCTGTGGAAAAGCTTCAACGAAGCCGGCCGGGCAGCCGCCTGCTGGAACATCGATGATGTCCGCATCCACAGCTATGAAGATCTGGGCGTCTACCGTTTTCTTTCCTACGAAGTTCTCCGCCCGGAGCTGGTCCTTTTCTACAACGAAACGCTCAAGGTATTGGTGGATTACGACCACGACCGGGATTCCGAGCTGGTACATACTCTTTCGCTTTATTTCAGGTGCGGCGGCAACCTCAAGCGTCTGGCTGAGGAAATGGGCGTCCATTACAATACCGTCGCCTACCGCATCCAGCGGATCAAGGAGCTGGCCCATGTCAGCTTTGATAACGCCGACCAGATGCTGAACCTGCAAATCGCCCTGAAGATCTATGAAGCCAACTTCCACCGCTGAGGCCATTTCCGCCGAACTGGCAGCGATTCTGCCCGCGGAGCCGGTACCGGCCGCGGTTCACTCGGTGTTTCGCACCTCGGTCAATCTGCTTTGGCAGGAACGGCTGGTCACGCTGCTGGATGCCAGCCGGCCGCTGTATCCGTTCTCGGTGCGGCTTTCCGGCGCGTTGCCCTCCCTTACGGTCGGGGAACCGGCCCTCCTTTCGCGGGAGGCGGTCCTCTTTCCCCGCCAGGGCGTTGCTGTCGGCCTGTCCCGGGCGGCCGTGCAGTCCCTTTCGCTGTTTTCGCTTGTGCAGCCCCTGCAAACGCCCCCTTCGGAGGCGTTACAGGCCCTGCGGGAGACTATCCTCACCCACGGCAGGCCGGAAGGCTTTGCCCCGCTCCTTTTCCTGCTGGAAGATGAGCCCTGTCCCTTTCCCGATAACCCCTATGTCCGCTACGCCGCCGCGCGCATTCCGGCGCTCATTACCGCTCTGCGGCAACGGGACGCTTTGGCGGCTGCCGAGGCAGCTTACAGCATCGCGGGCTGCGGCATCGGGCTTACTCCCTCCGCCGATGACTTTCTCTGCGGGGTCATGACTGCCCTATTGGCTTCGGCACTCGCCTGCGGGCAAGAGCGGGACTGGCTGCCCCTCACCGACGCCATGGCGCGGCGGGCCGCCCCCCGCACCAATCTCATCAGCGCCGCGTTTTTGCGGCAGGCTGCCTGCGGGCAGCTCTCCTCGGATGTTCTTTCGTTCATCCAAACCCTTTATTCTCGTGTCCTGTCGCTGCGGCTCCCGTCTGCTGCGATGAATGTTATCGCTTTCGGCGAAACATCCGGTACGGATATCCTGACCGGCATATATCTGGGACAAAAAAATTTTCCGAACTAGGAGGAAACGGCATTGGTTAATCTGCAAATCAAACCCAACACCTACTATGACTCCATTACCCTGATGATCATCTCCAAAGAGTTGAAGAAGGTCCCGGGCGTAAAGGAAGCTCTGGTCGGCATGGGCACTGACCTGAACCTTGACATCGCCAAGGTCACCGGTCTTTCCAGCCCCGAGCTGGAAGCCATCACCCCCAACGATTTCTTCGTTGCTCTCGATTGCGAGAACGAACAGGTCGTTGAAGCTGCCCTCAAAGCACTGGAGGAGCAGCTGAACAAGAAAGAGGAAAGCCGCAACGCAGCTTACTATCCTCCCACCCTCACCTCCGCCCTCAAGGCTGATCCCGCTATCAACCTGGCGCTGATCTCCGTTCCCGGCCGTCATGCCTATGATGTCGCCAAGGACGCTCTGGACAAGAACATCAACGTCATGCTGTTCAGCGATAACGTTTCGATGGAAGAGGAAAAGAAGCTCAAGGAGTATGCTGTTTCCAAGGAGCTGCTGATGATGGGTCCCGACTGCGGTACCGCCGTTGTCAACGGTCTGCCTCTGGCTTTCGCCAACGTTATCCATCGCGGCCCCATCGGTATCTGCGGCGCTTCCGGCACCGGTACCCAGGAGCTCACCATCCTGATCGACCAGCTCGGTTCCGGTATCACCCAGGCTCTGGGCACCGGCGGCCGTGACCTGAAGGCCGAAATCGGCGGTCTGATGTTCAAACAGTGCCTCAACGCACTCATCAACGACCCCGAGACCAAGGTCATCATCATGCTCTCCAAGCCCCCCGCGGATCACGTGGCCAAGGAGATCCTGGCCATCGCCAAGGAGTGCAACGATCACATCAAGCCCGTCGTGGTTGATTTCATCGGCGGCGACCCCAACCTCCCCAAGGAGTATGGTCTGACCGCGGCTTACAACCTGGAAGATGCTGCCCGCAAGGCGGTTGCTCTCTCCAAGGGCGAGCCCGTTCCTGCCGATATGATCGATATCGATATGCCCAAGGCAGAGCTGGAAGCGCTCATCGAGCGTGAAACCGCCAAGATGGCTCCCACCCAGAAGTACTATCGCGGCTTCTTCTCCGGCGGCACCCTGGCGGATGAGTCCATGAAGCTCTCCATCGGCAAGCTGGGCCACATCTATTCCAACATCCCCCTCAAGCCCGAGGATAAGATCGAGAATCCCCTGACCGCTGAGTACAAGGAGAACACCTGCATCGACTTTGGTGAGGACGAGTTCACCGAGGGCAAACCCCATCCGATGATCGACCTGACCCTGCGCTGCGAGCGCATCCTGCGCGATGCTCACGATCCCACCCTGGCCATTCTGCAGTGTGACTGCGTCATCGGCTACGGCTCCAACGCCAACCCCGCCGAAGAACTCTCCGCTGCCATCAAGGAAGCCAAGGCGATCGCCGAGCGTGAGGGCCGCTACATCTCCGCCATCTGCTCTATCGTCGGCACCGAGGGCGACCCCCAGAACCTGACCGAAACCCGCAAGCAGCTGGAAGCTGCCGGCGCTATCGTCGTTCGCTCCAACGCTCAGTCCACCTATCTGGTACACCACATGCTGGATAAGCTGAATGGAGGTAAGTAATAATGCATCAGATCAATAAACTGTTCGGAGAAAAGCTCCACATGGTCAACATCGGCGTCGAAACCTTCTATCAGGATATGCTCTCCCAGAAGGAAGCCGGCACCCAGAACATCGAAGTCATCCATGTTGACTGGAAGCCCGTCGCCGGCGGCAACAAGAAGCTGGCCGGTATGCTCGGTATGTTGAAGTAATTACCCTCTCCCTTTCCGGGACGGTGATTTTCTAAATCATTTATTTAGGAGGAACTAACAATGACATTGGGCGAAAAAATCAATGCCGCTAATGCCGAAGCTCTGAATCGTATTCTGAGCGCTCAGCCTACCCTGATCGGCGTTGGCACCGCCGGCGAAGACATCCCCGGCATGACCAAAAAGACCATCCTGCACTCCGGCCCTCCCGTAACCTGGGAGAATATGTGCGACCCCACCAAGGGTGCTGTTATCGGCGCTCTGATGTATGAGGGTCTGGCCAAGACTCCCGAAGAGGCTGAGAAACTGGCTGCTTCCGGCGAGATCACCTTCGACCCCTGCCATCATCACAATGCCGTAGGCCCCATGTGCGGTATCGTTTCCTATTCCATGCCCGTTTGGAAAGTAGTCAACAAGACCTATGGCAACATGGCTTATTGTACTTTCAACGAGGGTCTGGGCAAGGTTCTGCGTTTCGGTGCATATGATGAGACTGTTATCACTCGTCTGCACTGGCTGCGCAACGAGTTCTATCCCGTCATCAAGGAAGCTCTCGAGATCCGCGGCGAGATCGACCTGAAGGTCATGATCGCTCAGGAGCTGCAGATGGGCGATGACGGCCACAACCGTAACCGTGCCGGTACCTCCCTGCTGATCCGTGAGCTGGCTCCCGCCATCGTTAAGACTCACTTCGATCAGGATGTTAAGGTCCGCGCTCTCGAGTTCCTCAACTCCAACGACCACACCTGGCTGAACCTCACCATGCCCGCCTGCAAGTGCACCATGGACGCCATCGAGGGCATCGAGTATTGCTCCCTGGTTTACACCATGTGCCGCAACGGCACCGAGTTCGGTGTCCGCGTAGCCGGTCTGCCTGGCCAGTGGTTCCACTACACCTCCGAGAAGGTCGAGGGTCTGTACTTCCCCGGCTTCACCGAGGCTGACGCCAACCGTGACGTGGGCGATAGCTGCATCACCGAGACCACCGGCATCGGCGGTTTCTGCATGGCTGCTGCTCCCGCTATCGTTAAGTTCGTAGGCGGCACCGTTGCCGATTCCATCAAGTACTCCACCGAGATGTACGAGATCACCGAAGGCGAAGGCACCGCTTATCAGATCCCCGCTCTGGGCTTCCGTGGCTCCGCTACCGGTATCGATATCCGCAAGGTCATCGAGACTGGTATCCGTCCTGTCATCAACACCGGTATTGCTTGCAACCGTCGTGGCGTAGGCCAGGTCGGCGCCGGCGTTGTACATCCTCCCATGGAGTGCTTTGAGCAGGCCATCGAGGCTTTCGTAGCCAAGTATGCCGAGGGCTGATTCCCTCACATAACCCCTTAGTTGCTTCGGCGCCCGGGGGAGGACTCCCCTCCTCCGGCCGCCCGCAAACATAAAAACAAATTTTTAGGAGGAAAAACACTATGTCTAAGTGGTCTGATGTTAAGATTTATGACCTGTCCATCCCGATCGGCGTAAACTGCCCCCCCTGGCCCACCTATGAGCCCGTACAGATGAAGTTCTTCAAGAGACTGTCTTCCAACGGCGCTAACGGCCAGCTCCTCACCCATTCCAACCATGTTGGTACCCACCTGGATGGCCCTCTGCACTTTGATACTTCCGGCCGTACCGTTGATCAGCTCGAGCTGACCAAGCTGGTTCGCCCCGGCGTAGTTGTTGACCTGACCGACGCTCCCTGCTGCGAAGACTTCGGCATCTACACTCCCGAGATGATCGAGGAGCGCGTTGAAGTTCGCGAGGGCGATATCCTCATCATCAACACCGGCTATCATAAGTATGGCTGGGATTCCCCCGAGGCTGATGAGCAGCGCTACATGGTCCGTCATCCCGGTCCTTCCCTGAGCTTCGTTAAGTGGTGCCAGGATAAGAAGATCGCTTGGATCGGCGTTGACTGCGGTTCTGCCGACCATCCCATGAACACCAAGATCCGTGACTGGTGCCCCATGGATGCCGCTAAGTGCGACAAGTACATGCAGGAGAAGTATGGCAAGACCCTGCAGGAGATGTATCCTTGGCCCGAGCAGTATCAGGCCATGCACATCCAGCTGTTCTGCCAGCCCTACGAGTGCATTCATGCTGAGTGCCTGGGCGGCGATATCGATCAGCTCTCCAACAAGCGCTGCGTAATCGGCTGCTTCCCCTGGAGACTGGTTGGCGGCGAGTCCTGCATCTCCCGTATCGTAGCCTTCACCGGCTTCGAGGATGCCTGATTCCAACTGAATCAAACTGCCTGATGAAAGGGCGGGGCGCCTGGCGCTCCGCCCTTTTTCCTCCCAACGATAAACCGGATAAAGGAGACTATCTATGCCCCCATTTTTCACCGCGCTCACGGTCCTCTATGTGATCTGGCTGGCTGCGCTGCTCCTGGTCGCCTATACACCGCACTGGTTTAAGCATTACACCTTGTTTAAGGCAGTCAACAGTATCCTTTTTGTAGTCATCGCAGTGGCCGCCAGCCAACCGTCTGCCGCGCCGGAAAATCCCATTTGGCCCCGGCTGCTGGCCTTTTCCTTTGCGGCCTTCGGCGATGTTGCCATCGGTGTGGCCAACAACCGCCACGGCTCCGCCAATGCTTCCCGGTCCGCATCCGGTCTGGCCGGTGTTGCTTTTTTCTGTGTCGCCCACTTATTTTATCTCCTCTGGTTTGCGGCTTTTGTTCCACTGCGGTGGTATCACTTTATCCTTCCGCTGCTGGCGCTGCTCGCTATGCTGCGCGTCACCCGTCACCCCTCGTTCCACTTCAGCCGCCATACCCGCCCAGCCAGTATCTTCTACTATATGGTAGTCACCCTCATGTTCTCGGTCGGGCTTAATGTCGCAGTTACCTGCGTCAGATGGTCACCGCTTCTCAGTATCCGCTGTCCCCTCAACGGCTGGGCGTTGGGTGCCGGCGACACCCTGTTCCTTATCTCCGATCTCCTTATGCTTCCCCTCTATTTCTATACCCGGCGCAAGTGCCCGCACTGGGTCCGCTTTGTCAATCTTGTCACCTACTATACCGCACAGCTCCTGCTGGCGCTTTGCCCCATCCTGTAAGCCGAAATCGAACACAACAGACATCTACCCATATTCATCAAAAGGGACTCCCGTCGGGGAGTCCCTTTTGACGCAAAAAAGAGTGCCTCCGCAGAGGCACTCTTTTGGGCTTTGACATACGGAATCGGGAATTACTCCTCGATATCGATAACAACGCCGGAACCAACGGTACGGCCGCCTTCACGGATAGCGAAGCGCAGACCCTTCTCGATGGCGATGGGGGTGATCAGCTCAACATCCATCTCAACGTTATCGCCGGGCATGCACATCTCAACGCCCTCGGGCAGGGAGATCACGCCGGTAACGTCGGTGGTACGGAAATAGAACTGAGGACGATAGTTGTTGAAGAACGGGGTATGACGGCCGCCTTCAGACTGCTTCAGAACGTAAACCTGGCCACGGAACTTGGTGTGGGGATGGATGGAGCCGGGTTTGCACAGTACCTGACCACGCTCAACCTCGGTTCTCTGGATACCACGCAGCAGGGCGCCGATGTTATCGCCGGCCTCAGCATAGTCCAGCAGCTTGCGGAACATCTCAACGCCGGTCACTACGGTCTTGCGGGTCTCATGGATACCAACGATCTCGACTTCGTCGCCGACCTTAACCTGGCCACGCTCTACACGGCCGGTAACTACGGTACCACGGCCGGTGATGGTGAATACGTCCTCGATGGGCATCAGGAAGGGCAGGTCAGCCTTACGCTCGGGAGTGGGGATATACTCGTCAACAGCATCCATCAGCTCCAGGATCTTGGCATAAGCGGGATCGTTGGGGTCCTTGCTGTCAGACTCCAGCGCCTGCAGGGCGGAACCCTGGATCACGGGGATCTCATCTCCGGGGAAGTCATAGCTGGACAGCAGATCACGGATCTCCATCTCAACCAGCTCCAGCAGCTCGGGATCATCAACCTGGTCAACCTTGTTCATGAATACCACGATGTAGGGAACGCCTACCTGACGGGCCAGCAGGATGTGCTCACGGGTCTGGGGCATGGGGCCGTCAGCCGCGGAAACAACCAGGATAGCGCCATCCATCTGGGCAGCACCGGTGATCATGTTCTTAACATAGTCGGCATGGCCGGGGCAGTCAACGTGGGCATAGTGACGCTTGTCGGTCTCATACTCAACGTGGGCGGTGTTAATCGTGATACCACGGGCTCTCTCTTCGGGGGCCTTATCGATCATGTCGTAAGCCATGAACTCGGCGTCGCCCTTCAGGCCCAGTACCTTGGTGATTGCAGCGGTCAGAGTGGTCTTACCATGGTCAACGTGACCAATGGTACCGATGTTTACGTGGGGTTTGGTGCGCTCAAATTTCTGTTTTGCCATCGTAAAATCCTCCCTTTGATAATCATTGTTTTTATTGTTTGTATTATTTCCGGCTCAGCACTGTGTTTTTGCCGGAAACGCGTTATGATTGGGGTCACTCCGCCGCTTTGGTGCGGGAAGTTACCAGCTTCTCTGCGATGTTCTTGGGCAGCTCGATATAGTGGCTGGGCTCCATGGTATACTGGCCTCGGCCCTGCGTTTTGCTGCGCAGGTCGGTGGCGTAACCGAACATCTCAGAAAGGGGTACAAAAGCGTCGATCTGCTTGGCGCCGGGACGGTCCCCAAACCCGCGGATCTGACCGCGGCGGGAGTTCAGGTCGCCGATCACGTCACCCATATACTCCTCGGGCACAATCACGCAAACCTTCATGATCGGCTCCAGGATCACGGGATCCGCCTTTCTCATGGCCTCTTTAAAGGCCATGGAACCGGCGATCTTAAACGCCATTTCGGAGGAGTCCACCTCATGGTAGGAACCGTCGTACAGCGTCACGATGCAGTCCACTACCGGGTAGCCCGCCAGTACGCCGCTTGCCATCGCGCCCTTGATACCCGCATCGACTGCCGGGATATACTCCTTGGGGATGGCGCCGCCGACGACTTCGTTGCGGAACTCGTAGCCCTTGCCGCTCTCGTTGGGCTCCAGACGGATCTTAACGTGACCGTACTGGCCCTTACCGCCGCTCTGGCGGGCGTACTTGTGGTCGACGTCGGCCATCTTGCGTACCGTTTCCTTGTAGGCAACCTGGGGCTTACCCACATTGGCCTCTACCTTAAACTCACGCAGCAGACGGTCCACGATGATCTCCAGGTGCAGCTCGCCCATGCCGGCGATAATGGTTTGCCCGGTCTCCTCGTCGGTGTAGGTGCGGAAAGTGGGGTCCTCCTCTGCCAGCTTGGCAAGGCCCAGGCCCATCTTCTCCTGACCGACCTTGGTCTTGGGCTCGATCGCGACACGGATTACCGGCTCCGGGAACTCCATCGATTCCAGAACGATGGGGTGCTTGGGGTCGCACAGCGTATCACCGGTGGTGGTGTTCTTCAGGCCCACGGCGCCGGCAATATCACCGGCATAGCAGGTCTCAATATCCTTGCGGTGGTTGGCGTGCATCTGCAGGATACGTCCCATACGCTCGCTGTTGCGCTTTACCGAGTTGTATACGCTGGTGCCCGCGTCTACGGTACCGGAATACACCCGGAAGAAGCACAGCTTGCCCACGTAGGGGTCGGTCATGATCTTAAAGGCGAGCGCGGCAAACGGCGCGTCGTCGCTGGAGGGTCTGGTCTCCTCCTCCTCGGTATCGGGGTTGACACCCTTGATATCGGGTACATCGGTGGGGGCCGGCATATAGTCCACTACAGCGTCCAGCAGCTTCTGCACGCCCTTGTTGCGGTAGGAACTGCCGCAGCACACGGGGACCATCTCGTTGGCAATGGTGGATTTGCGGATGCAGCTCTTGATCTCCTCGACGGTCAGTTCTTCCCCGTCCAGGTACTTCATCAGCAGCTCCTCGTCCTGCTCCGCCACGTGCTCCAGCAGCTCGTGGCGGTATTCCTCTGCCTTGTCAAGCATATCGGCGGGGATCTCCTCCACGCGGATATCCTTTCCCAGGTCATCGTAGTAGACGTAGGCCTTCATCTCTACCAGGTCGATAATACCCTTAAAGGTATCCTCGACGCCGATGGGCAGCTGGATCGGAACGGCGTTGCACTTCAGACGGTCACGCATCATGCGCACTACATTGTAGAAATCCGCGCCCATGATATCCATCTTGTTTACAAAGGCCATTCTCGGCACGTGGTACTTGTCAGCCTGGCGCCAAACGGTCTCAGACTGCGGCTCTACGCCGCCCTTGGCGCAAAAGACGGTCACGGAACCGTCCAGCACGCGCAGGGAGCGCTCAACCTCTACCGTAAAATCAACGTGCCCCGGGGTGTCGATGATATTGATGCGGTGATTCTTCCAATAGGCGGTCGTGGCGGCGGAGGTGATGGTGATACCACGCTCCTGCTCCTGCTCCATCCAGTCCATGGTGGCGCTGCCGTCATGGGTCTCACCCAGCTTGTAGTTCACGCCTGTATAGTACAGGATTCGCTCGGTGGTGGTGGTTTTGCCGGCGTCGATGTGCGCCATGATGCCTATATTACGCGTTTTCTCTAAGGATACATCTCTTGGCATAGTGCCCTCCTAATAAAGTTGCGGATTCTTTGCCCGTGGGCCGGGCAAAGAATAGTAAAAAAGCAGCAAAATTCGCCGGAATTACCATCTGAAATGGGCGAAAGCCTTGTTGGCTTCGGCCATCTTGTGGGTATCCTCGCGCTTCTTGCAGGCTGCGCCCAGCCCGTTCATGGCGTCCATGATTTCTCCGGCCAGTCTCTGGGCCATCATCTTCTCACTGCGGGCACGGCTGTAGTTGGTCAGCCAGCGCAGACCCAGGGTCTGACGGCGCTCCGGACGGACCTCCATGGGGACCTGATAGGTCGCGCCGCCGACACGGCGGGCTTTGATCTCCAGAACGGGCATGATGTTTTCCATCGCCTGCTCAAAAGCTTCCAGCGGGTCCTTGCCGGTCTTTTCCTTTACGATGTCAAACGCACCGTAAACGATCTTCTGTGCAACGCCCTTTTTGCCGTCCAACATGATGTTGTTGATCAGGCGGGTGACCAGCTTGGAATTGTAAAGCGGATCCGGCAGAACGTCGCGTCTCGCGATATTACCTCTTCTTGGCACTTCGCTTCCCTCCTTCATAATAAAATGAGATCTTCGGTACTCGAAAGTAAGTCCCACTCCCGTCGGCCAGTCCATAGGCCTATAATAAGCCATCTTTCATGGCACTGTTGACGGAATGATTACTTCTTCGCGGCACCAGCCTTTTTCGGCCGCTTGGCGCCGTATTTGCTACGGGCCTGGTTGCGGTTCTGGACTCCCTGGGTATCCAGCGTACCGCGGATGATGTGGTAACGCACACCGGGAAGGTCCTTTACACGGCCGCCGCGGATCAGCACGACGCTGTGCTCCTGCAGGTTATGGCCGATACCGGGGATATACGCGGTAGCCTCGATGCCGTTGGAAAGCCGGACTCTTGCTACTTTACGCAGCGCGGAGTTGGGCTTCTTGGGGGTAGAGGTACGGATCGCAGTGCAGACGCCGCGCTTTTGCGGGGAGCTCTGATCGGTCATCACGCGCTTTTTGGCGTTCCAGCCCTTCAGCAGCGCCGGTGCGGTGGCTTTCTTTTCCACGGTCTCTCTACCTTTGCGAACGAGTTGGTTAAAGGTTGGCATGGTTGTCCTCCTTTCTTCAAAAGATATTTATTCATGGACACAAACCCGGAGGGTATCCGGGTTGTGTTTTCATGACGGAACAGTTTTCCACCCAGTTAAACATTCTATCAAATTCCCCGTCGGATTGTCAAGTAATGTTTTGGATATTTTTCACCATCTTACTATCCTTCTTTTGGGGAAAATGACTTTTACATCACGATGGCATTGGACCGGGCCGCCAGCGCCTCCAGGTTCGCCTGAGAGGTCTCCTCCTCGGCGCGCTTTTCCTCGGTATAGGTCACCAGGCCGGTACCGGCGGGGATCAGCTTGCCGATGATGACGTTCTCCTTCAGGCCCTGCAGCGGGTCTACCTTACCCTTGATGGCCGCCTCGGTCAGCACGCGGGTCGTCTCCTGGAAGGAGGCCGCCGACATAAAGCTGTCGGTCGCCAGCGAAGCCTTGGTGATGCCCTGCAGGATGGGGGTGTAGATCGCCTTCTGGCGGCTGCCGCCGTCCTCGGCGTTCTCGCGGTCGATCTGCTCGTTGAGGTGCAGTACCTCGGCACGGTCGGCCATCATACCGCGGATATAGTCGGTATCGCCGGGTTCCTCGATGCGTACCTTCTTCATCATCTGTCGGACGATGACCTCGATATGCTTATCGTTGATATCAACGCCCTGGGTACGGTAAACCATCTGCACCTCGCGGATCAGATATTCCTGCACCGCCAGCTCGCCGTTCACCAGCAGCACCTCGCTGGGGTCGGCGGAGCCTTCTGTGATCATGGTGCCCTTCTGGATCAGGTCGCCCTCATGCACCCGCAGCTTGCTGCCGAAAACGATCTGGTGCTCAAAGTGGTCGCCGGTCTCGGGGTCATCCACCTTTACCACATCCACGCCCTTGTTGTCCTTGTCAAAGGAAACCAGTCCGCCATTGTGGGCGATCACCGCCACGCTCTTGGGCTTGCGTGCCTCAAACAGCTCCTCTACACGGGGCAGACCCTGTGTAATGTCGCTGGCGGAAGCAATACCGCCGGTGTGGAAGGTTCTCATGGTCAGCTGGGTACCGGGCTCACCGATGGACTGTGCGGCAATAATGCCCACCGCCTCGCCGATGGCCACGGGGGTGTTGTTGGAAAGGTTGGCGCCGTAGCAGCGGCTGCAGGCGCCGTTCTTGGCGCGGCAGTTGATGACGCTGCGGATCTTCAGCGAGGTGATGCCCGCCGCCACGATCTCCTCCGCGGTCTGGTAGGTGATCATCTCCTCGCGGCTGGCCAGCAGCTCGCCGGTCCGGGGATCCACCACGTCCTCGCAGGGATAGCGTCCGGTCAGGCGCTCCGCCAGCTCCTCGATCACGCGGTTGCCGTCGGTGATGGCCTCCACGTCGATCCCTTCATGGGTGCCGCAGTCCTCCTCACGGATGATGACCTCCTGGGATACATCCACCAGACGGCGGGTCAGGTACCCGGAGTCCGCGGTACGCAGCGCGGTATCCGCCAGACCCTTACGGGCGCCGCGGCTGGACTGGAAGTATTCCAGAATGTTCAGGCCTTCACGGTAGTTGGCGCGGATGGGGATCTCGATGGTCTGGCCGGAGGTGTTGGCAATGTTGCCGCGCATACCGGCCAGCTGGTTGATCTGGTCCATCGAACCACGGGCGCCGGAATCCGCCATCATATAAATGGGGTTCAGCTTACCGAAGTTCTCCTTCAGCGAAGCCTTGACCTCGTTGGTGGCGTCACGCCATACGGCAATGGTCTGCTGGTAGCGGTCGTCCTCGGAGATATAGCCGCGGTCAAACTTCTTGCGGATCTTGGAGACCTCGGCCTCCGCGGCGGCCAGCACATCCTTCTTGTTGGGCGGGATGGTGGCGTCGCACACCGCGACGGTCAGGGCCGCGCGGGTCGAATACTTGTAGCCCTGGCTCTTGATGGCGTCCAGCACCTCGCTGGTATCGGTGGTGCCGTGCTTCTTTATGCTCTTGTCAATGATCTTGGAAAGCTGCTTTTTGCCTACCTGGAAGTCCACCTCCGGGCGCAGCTCGTTGCCGGGCTGGCTGCGGTCTATAAAGCCCAGGTCCTGCGGAATAGGGTCGTTGAAGATGTTGATCCCCACGGTGGTGTGGATGCTGCCGGTCACGGTCTGGCCGTTCACCGTCTTGGTCACCCGCACGCGGATCGGCTCATGCAGCACCAGGTCGCCGGTCTGATAGGCCATCAGCGCCTCGTCGGGGCTGCGGTAGATCTTCAGCGGATGGGGATTGGCGGCATAGGCCTTTTCCCACTCCGGGATGGAGGTAAACACGCCGGGGTTGCGGATCTCATCGGTGGCGTAGTTTTTATCGATAATGGTGGTCAGGTAGTAGGAGCCCAGCACCATATCCTGCGAAGGCACCGCGACCGGCCGGCCGTCGGAAAGCTTCAGCAGGTTGTTGGCAGCCAGCATCAGGAAGCGGGCCTCTGCCTGCGCCTCGGCGGAAAGCGGTACGTGTACCGCCATCTGGTCGCCGTCAAAGTCGGCGTTAAAGGCGGTGCAGACCAGCGGATGCAGCTTCAGCGCGCGGCCCTCCACCAGGATCGGCTCAAAGGCCTGGATGCCCAGACGGTGCAGCGTGGGGGCGCGGTTCATCAGCACGGGATGTCCCTTGATGACCACCTCCAGCGCGTCCCATACCTCCTTGGGGGAGCCGCGGTCCACCATCTTGCGGGCCTTGCGGATATTCTCGGCCACCTTCAGGTCGACCAGACGCTTCATTACGAAGGGCTTGAACAGCTCCAGCGCCATTTCCTTGGGCAGGCCGCACTGGTACATTTTCAGCTCGGGGCCTACCACGATGACCGAACGGCCGGAATAGTCCACGCGCTTGCCCAGCAGGTTCTGGCGGAACCGCCCCTGCTTGCCCTTCAGCATATCGCTCAGCGATTTCAGGGCGCGATTGTTGGGGCCGGTCACCGGTCTGCCGCGGCGGCCGTTATCGATCAGGGCGTCCACAGCCTCCTGCAGCATCCGCTTTTCGTTGCGGACAATGATGTCGGGCGCGTCCAGCTCCAGCAGCTTTTTCAGGCGGTTGTTGCGGTTGATGACCCGGCGGTACAGGTCGTTCAGGTCGCTGGTGGCAAAGCGTCCGCCGTCCAGCTGTACCATGGGGCGGATCTCCGGCGGGATGACCGGCAGAACGTCCAGGATCATCCACTCCGGCTTGTTGCCGCTGGCGCGGAAAGCCTCCACCACATCCAGCCGCTTCAGCAGCTTGGCCTTCTTTTGTCCGGTGGCCTTTTCCAGCTCCTGCTTGATCTCCGCCGAAAGCGCCTCGATATCCAGCTGCTGCAGCAGCTTCTTCACCGCTTCGGCGCCCATGCCGGCGTCAAATTCGTCCTCATAGGCCTCCCGGTACTCGTTGTACTCCCGCTCGCTCAGCAGGGCGTACTTTTTCAGCTTGGTGTTGCCGGGGTCAATCACGATATAGGAGGCAAAATACAGTACCTTTTCCAGCACGCGGGGGCTCAGGTTCAGCAGCAGGCCCATCCGGCTGGAGGTCCCCTTGAAATACCAGATATGCGAAACGGGGGCGGCCAGCTCGATGTGGCCCATCCGTTCGCGGCGCACCTTGGCGCGGGTCACTTCCACGCCGCAGCGCTCGCACACCTTGCCCTTAAAGCGGATGCGCTTATACTTTCCGCAGTAGCATTCCCAGTCCTTGGTCGGCCCAAAGATGCGCTCGCAGAACAGGCCGTCGCGCTCCGGCTTCAGGGTGCGGTAGTTGATGGTCTCAGGCTTTTTTACTTCGCCGTAGCTCCAGGAGCGAATGGCATCGGGGGAAGCCAGCCCGATTTTGATCGATTCAAAAGATTTGTTATCCAAATTTCTTCCCCTCCCAAATTAAAAATCAAAACCGTCGTCCTCGTCGGCGTTTTCGTCGTCCTCGTCGTCAAAGTCGTCGCCGTCATACAGGCCGTTTTCCTCGTCGTCGGGGCCTTCCATGCTGTAGCTGTCCTCCAGCTCGGAATCCACCGCCACAGCGCCCTCGTCAAAGTAATCCGGCGCCATGGGCATGTTCTCATCCTCGTCGTAGGTCTGCTTGATGTCGATCTCCTCGTTGTCTTTATCCAGGATCTTGACGTCCAGACCCAGCGACTGCAGCTCCTTCACCATCACGCGGAACGCCTCGGGGATGCCGGGCGCCGGGATGTTCTGGCCCTTCACGATGGATTCAAAGGCCTTGACGCGGCCCACCACGTCATCGGATTTGACCGTCAGGATCTCCTGCAGGGTGTAGGCGGCGCCGTAAGCCTCCAGCGCCCAAACCTCCATCTCGCCGAAGCGCTGGCCGCCGAACTGCGCCTTGCCGCCCAGCGGCTGCTGGGTCACCAGGCTGTAGGGGCCCACGGAGCGGGCATGGATCTTATCGTCTACCAGGTGATGCAGCTTCAGGTAGTACATATAGCCCACGGTAACGCGGTTATCAAATTTTTCGCCGGTGCGGCCGTCGTAAACCACGCTCTTGCCGTCCTCCGGCAGCCCCGCCATGCGGAAGCACTCCCGGATATCCTCCTCGTGCGCGCCGTCAAAGACGGGGGTCATCACATGCCAGCCCAGGCGGCTGGCCGCCATGCCCAGATGCACTTCCAGCACCTGGCCGATGTTCATACGGGAGGGAACGCCCAGCGGGTTCAGCACGATATCCAGCGGGGTGCCGTCCTCCAGGAAGGGCATATCCTCCTGCGGCAGGATGCGGGAAACAACGCCCTTGTTGCCGTGGCGTCCGGCCATCTTGTCGCCCACCGAGATCTTTCTCTTCTGGGCGATGTAGCAGCGGACCACCTCATTGACGCCGGGGGAAAGCTCGTCGCTGTTTTCGGGGGTAAAGACCTTGACGTCCACCACGATGCCGTACTCGCCGTGCGGCACCTTCAGCGAGGTATCGCGGACCTCCCTGGCCTTTTCGCCGAAGATGGCGCGCAGCAGGCGCTCCTCGGCGTTCAGCTCGGTCTCGCCCTTGGGGGTCACCTTACCCACCAGGATATCGCCGGAATGCACCTCGGCGCCGATGTGGATGATGCCCCGCTCGTCCAGAGCGCCCAGCATATCGTCGCCGACATTGGGGATCTCGCGGGTGATCTCCTCCGGCCCCAGCTTGGTGTCGCGGGCCTCGATCTCGTATTCCTCGATGTGGATGGAGGTGAACAGATCGTCACGTACCAGCTTTTCGTTGATCAGGACGGCGTCCTCGTAGTTGTAGCCCTCCCAGGTCATAAAGCCGATGAGCATATTTTTGCCCAGCGAAACTTCGCCGTTGGCGGTGGCGGGACCGTCGGCCAGTACGTCGCCGGCGTGTACTTCCTCGCCCTTTTCCACAATGGGGCGCTGGTTGATGCAGGTGCCCTGGTTGGAACGCATCATCTTTACCAGCTTGTACTCATGCTCTTCTCCGTCGTTATCCTCTACCACGATGCGGTCGGCGTCCACATAGCTGACGCGGCCGTCCTCCTTGGCGATCACCACCACGCCGCAGTCATGGGCGGCCTTGTACTCCATGCCGGTGCCGACATAGGGCGACTCGGTACGGATCAGCGGCACCGCCTGGCGCTGCATGTTGGCGCCCATCAGGGCGCGGTTGGCGTCGTCGTTCTCCAGGAAGGGGATCATCGCCGTGGCGACCGAAACCACCATCTTGGGCGAAACGTCCATGTAGTCCACCCGGTCGCGGGGGACCTCCTGCACGCTGTCGCGGTAACGCACCGAAACCTTTTCGTTGACGAAATGACCTTCGGCGTCCAGCGGCTCGTTGGCCTGCGCCACGATGTATTCGTCCTCCACGTCGGCGGTCATGTATTCCACGGTATCCAGCACCCGGCCGGTAGCCTTGTCCACCGGGCGGTAGGGCGCTTCCACAAAGCCGTATTCGTTGATACGGGCAAAGGTCGCCAGGTAGGAGATCAGGCCGATATTGGGGCCTTCGGGGGTCTCGATGGGGCACATACGGCCGTAGTGGCTGTAGTGCACGTCGCGCACTTCAAATCCGGCGCGGTCACGGCTCAGGCCGCCGGGGCCCAGGGCGGAAAGGCGGCGCTTGTGGGTCAGCTCGGCCAGCGGGTTGGTCTGGTCCATAAACTGGCTCAACGGCGAAGAGCCGAAAAACTCCTTGACCGCCGCCATGACGGGCCGGCTGTTGATAATGGCCTGCAGGGTGATGGATTCGATATCCTGGGCCTGGGTGGTCATCCGCTCCCGGATGACGCGCTCCATGCGGGCAAAGCCGATGCGGAACTGGTTCTGCAGCAGCTCGCCCACGCTGCGGATGCGGCGATTGCCCAGATGGTCGATATCATCGGTGGTGCCGAGATCGTAGCGCAGGCCGCACAGGTAGTTGATGGAAGCGTAAATATCGAATTTGCGGATATTCTTGGGGACCAGCTCGTCGGCGCGGCGGGTGATGGCCTCGGCCAGCTCCTCGCGGCTCTGGCAGCCGTCCAGGATCTCGCACAGCACCGCGAACCGCACCTTTTCCCGGATGCCCATTTCCTTGAGCTCCTCGGGGGTAAAGTCGGTAAAATCGGCGATATCCACCATGCCGTTGGAAAAGATCTTCAGCTCCTGCACCCCATCGTCCTGGGCCATCTGCAGCCCGGCAGGGGTCAGCCCGTCGGGGGTGATCCAGACGGTATCCACGCCGCGGGCTTCCAGCATTTTGGCGGCGTCGCGGCTCAGCAGGGTGCCGGCCTCCGCCAGGATCTCCCCGGTGCGGGGGTCGGCGACGGGCCGGGAAAGGGTCTTGCCGGTGATGCGGGGCACCAGCGAGAGCTTTTTGTTGTACTTGTAGCGGCCCACCCGGGAAAGATCGTACCGGCGGGGGTCAAACAGCAGCTGCGACAGGTGCTTGACCGCCGATTCGATGGTGGGCGGCTCGCCGGGGCGCAGCTTGCGGTACACCTCCATCAGGGCTTCGTCGCCCTGCATATCGCTGTCCTTGCTTTCGATGGTCTTGACCAGATAAACATTGCGGCCGAACAGCTCATAGATCTCATCGTCGGTGCCGCGCAGGTCGGTCAGCGCATTGTTGACGTCGGCGTTGATCTGCTCCACCGTCACGTCGTCCCGCAGGCGCAGCAGCGCGCGGATGAAGGTGGTGATGGGCAGCTTGCGGTTTTTATCGATCCGGACGCTGAACACATCGGCCGAATCGGTATCGTATTCCAGCCAGGCGCCCCGGTTGGGGATCACGGTGGAATCGAACAGCTTTTTGCCGGCGGGGTCGTGCCGCATGCCGTAGTAAACGCCGGGAGAACGGACCAGCTGGGAAACAATGACGCGCTCGGCGCCGTTGATGATGAAGGTGCCGGCGTCGGTCATCAGGGGAAAGTCGCCCATGTAGATATCCGATTCCTTGATTTCGCCGGTGACCTTGTTGATGAGGCGGGCGCGTACCCGCAGCGGGGCGGCGTAGTTGACGTCGCGCTCCTTGCACTCCAGCAGGGGGTACTTGGGTTTGTCATCCAGCGTAAAATCAATGAAATCCAGCTGCAGATTGCCCTGATAGTCGGTGATTGAGGAGATGTCCTTGAGAACAGCCCTGAGGCCTTCATCGAGGAACCACTGATAGGAATTTTTCTGAACTTCGATGAGGTTTGGCATTTCGGCCACTTCATCGATGTGGGCAAAACTCTGGCGGGTATTTTTGCCCAGTTTTACGGGTTTGGTATTTACCATCCGAATTTCCACTCCATTCCATCATTTTTTCGCCATCACTTGGGCATCAATGACCGCAAAATATTTGTATATTATGCACAGTATCACGAGAGTATTATCGTGACTTATGCACACTTGACAATACCGTTTAGTCATAAAAAGCCATTATGATACAGTATATTATTGTAGTGCGAAAACACGGTGCTGTCAAGCGGAAAAAGCAAAAAGTTTGGGGAATTTTTCTTTCGCCGTTTCCGACAAAAAACGCCCCTGCCTGTCCCACAATCGGGACAGGCAGGGGCGGAAGGGGAAAGCGGCGCTTAGCGGTAGAAGGCCCGCATGGCGCGGTAGGTCATGTAAACATCGGTCTTGGCGACCACCTCGAAGGGGGCGTGCATCGACAGCACCGGAACGCCCAGATCGACGGTATCGATATTGTGCTGGGACACATACAGCGCGACGGTGCCGCCGCCGCCCTGGTCCACCTTGCCCAGCTCGCCGGTCTGCCAGACCACCTTTTCGCCGTCCAGGAGGCGGCGGGCAAAGCCCATCATCTCGGCAGTGGCGTCGTTGGTGCCGCTTTTGCCGCGGGCGCCGGTGTACTTGGTGACCACCACGCCGTAATTGATGTAGCTGGCGTTGCGGCGCTCATGCACCTCGCCGTAGGCAGGGTCGAAGGCCGCATTGACATCGGCGCTGAAGCAATGGCTGTTGGCCAGCACGTGGCGCACCTTGCAGCCCGCCTGGTCCGCCAGATCCTCGATGAAATCCTTGAGGAAATAGGAATCCATGCCGGTGGGGCCGTTGCTGCCGGTCTCCTCCTTATCCGCCAGAATGGTGACGGAGGTGTATTCGGGGGATTTTTCATCGATCTCCGCCATCAGAATGGGGTAGGCACAGACGCGGTCATCGTGGCCGTAGGCGCCGATCATCGAGCGGTCCAGGCCGAGATCCCGGGCCTTGAAGGCCGGAACGGCGCACAGCTCGGCGGAAAGGAAGTCCTCCTCCCGAATGCCGTATTTTTCAAACAGCAGCCGTGCAATAGCGATCTTGACCTTTTCCTTGCCGGAATCCTCCCGCAGGCAGGCGCTGCCGATGAGGAGATTGAGCTTTTCTCCCTCGACGCCCTCGCTCATGGTCTTGCGCATCTGGTCGGCCGCCAGGTGGGGCAGCAGGTCGGTGACGCAGAACACCGGATCGCCGGGCTCTTCACCGATGGCGACGCTGAGGCTGGAGCCGTCCCGGCGGATGACGACGCCGTGCAGCGCCAGCGGGATAGCCGTCCACTGGTATTTTTTGATGCCGCCGTAATAGTGCGTTTTGAGGAAGCACTGCTCGGCTTCCTCAAAGAGCGGCCGGGGTTTGAGGTCCAGACGGGGGCTGTCGATATGCGCCACCCCAATGCGTACCCCCTCCGCCACGCTGCGGCGGCCCATCGTGCAGGCGATGAGCGCCTTGCCGCGGTTGTTGAGGTAGACCTTATCCCCCGCCTTGTACTGCTTGGCGTAGTCAAAGGGGGTGTAGCCCGCCTTTTCCAGCATGGCAACGGCGGTGGTGACCGCCTCACGCTCGGTCTTGGCGGCATCCAGGAAGTTCTTGTAGCCCTCGCAGAAATCGCAGGCCGCTTTCAGCTCCTCGGCGGAAAGGGTTTCGGTCATATTTTTGGGTTCCAGCAGCAGTTCCTCGCGGAGCTGCTCGCCCTGGGTTTTTTCGCTCATGGTTATGGTCTCCTTTCGGGTGATATGGTGATATTACAGCCTTAAAAACCGGCGGCAGCGCTCCGTCTCCTGCCGGAGATGGGCCAGATCCGACGAGTTTTCGATGACAAAATGGGCGCGGTAGGTGTAGAAGAAATCCTCGTGCTGGTTTTTCATGCGGGCTTCGGCGGCTTCCACGGTAATGCCGTCCCGCTGCAGGATGCGCTGCAGGCGGATGGCCCGCGGCGTCACCACGCTGACCAGCACGTCGCACAGGGCGTCGCCGCCGCTTTCAAAAAGAGTGGGGGCATCCAGCACGCAGGCGCGCGCGCCGCGCACGCGCGAAGCTTCCTCCATGCGTTTTTTGCACTCGGCAAGGATCGGCGGGTAGCTGATCTCGCCCAGGCGGCGGAGACTGGCGGGGCTGCCGAACACGACGGCGGCCAGCGCACGGCGGTCCAGCGCGCCCGCGGGGGTAAGGACCGCAGGGGAAAAGGCGGCGGCCAGCGCCGCTTTGCAGGCGTCGCTTTCCATCACCTCGTGGGCAATGACGTCGGCATCCAGGATCTCGATGCCGCCCCACTGCCGCATCAGGGCGGTGACGGTGGATTTTCCGCTGCCGGTGGGGCCGGTCAGCCCGATTTTGAGCATGGCGTTTTCTCCTTTGTTACAGCTTGACGACACGGAACGCCGCCGCCCGCAGCAGGCGGTTGTAGACGGCAAGGCCGATCTCCTCCGGCTCCGGGGCGTGGACGCAGACTTCGGCGGCTTCCAGCTTATCCAGCTGGCGCAACACATCAAAGAGGTTCTGCGCCTGGGAGGCGTAATCGTAGGCGGCGCCGTAGCTGATGGTGGGCGCCTGCAGCAGCGAAACGTCCTCATCAAAGCACATGGCGTAGAAGCCCCCGTCCTCCCCCGCCCTGCACCGCTCCCCGTACAGGCCGTTGACATAAGCGGCGTAGTCGCTTTGGCTGCCGGCGACCAGGGTAAGCGCCGCCGCCGGGGCGTAATGCTTATACTTCATACCGGGCGAAGGCGCCGCGGCATCCTGCGGGAGCAGATGCAGGACGGCATCGGCCACCGTGACGCCGCCGCAGACCCGCCGGATATCCTCCGGGGTGACGGCGCCGGGGCGCAGGATCTGCGGGACCTCCCCGAGCAGCGAAACGACGGTGGATTCCACCCCCACGGCACAGTCGTCCGATTCCACCACGGCATCCACCAGACCCCAGAGGTCGTCGATGCAGTGGCGGTAGGTAGTGGGGCTGGGGCTGCCGCTGCGGTTGGCGCTGGGCGCCGCCAGAGGCACCCCGGCCGCCCGGATAACGGCGCGAGCCACCGGATGCGAGGGCATCCGAACGGCGACGCTCTCCAGCCCGCCGGTGGTGGTAAGCGGCACCCGCTGCGAACGGGGCAGCACCATGGTAAGCGGCCCGGGCCAGAAGGCATCGGCCAACAGGGCGGCGGCGGGCGGCGCCGAGGCCACCAGCTCCGGGAGCATTTCGCGGTCGGCAATGTGGACGATCATGGGGTTATCGGAGGGGCGGCCCTTGGCGGCATACACTGCCCGCACCGCTTCGGCGTTGCAGGCGTCGGCGGCCAGGCCGTACACCGTTTCGGTGGGGATAGCGACAAGCCCCCCCTGCCGCAGCAGCTCGGCGGCACGGCGCACGCCTTCGGCATCCTGCTGCGGATCATATATTTTGATCAGCTCTGTTTTTTTCATCATGCGGGATTCTCCCTGCTTTGCAGTTTTTCGGCCTGCTCGTGCGCCAGCAGCGGCTCCACCAGCAGGTCCAAATCGCCCCCCAGCACGGCATCCAGCCGGTAAAGGGTCAGCTCGATGCGGTGATCGGTGACCCGGTTCTGGGGGAAATTGTAGGTGCGGATGCGCCCGCTGCGGTCCCCCGAACCGACCTGCCGGCGGCGGTCGGCGGCGATGGAATCGTTCCGGGCCTGTTCCGCCGCCTGCAGCAGACGGCTGCGCAGGATTTTCATGGCGCGGTCCTTGTTTTTATACTGGCTGCGCTCATCCTGACATTCCACCACCAGCCCGGTGGGCAGATGGGTGATGCGGATGGCGGATTCGGTTTTGTTGATGTGCTGGCCGCCCGCCCCGCTGGAGCGGAAGGTATCGATCTTCAGGTCGCGGGGGTCGATGGTGATCTCCACCTCGTCGGCCTCCGGCAGCACCGCCACGGTGACGGCGGAGGTCTGGATCTTGCCCTGGCTGTCGGTGACCGGCACCCGCTGCACACGGTGGATCCCGCTTTCGAACTTTAAGCGGGAAAAAACCTTTTCCCCCTCCACCGAAAAGACGACCTCGCGAAAGCCGCCCAGCTCGGTTTCGCCGGCGTTCATCAGCTCGGTCTGCCAGCCGCGCGAAGCGGCATACAGACTGTACATCCGGTACAGGTCCGCCGCAAACAGGGCTGCCTCCTCCCCGCCGGTACCGGCCCGCAGCTCCATGATGACGCTGCGCTCGTCCCGGGGGTCGTGCGGGAGCAGCAGAAGCCGGGCTTCTTCGGAAATGCGGGCGACGGCTTCCTCCGCCTCGGCCTTTTGCTGCGCCGCCATGGCGGCCAGTTCCGCATCGTGGGAATACAGCAGCTCCCTGGCTTCGGCAAGGGCTTCCTCCGCCCGGCGCAGGGCCAGATAATGCCGGGAAAGCGGCTCCAGCTCCTTATATTCCTTCATCATCTGCCGCCAGCGCGCCTGGTCGGCGACGGCCTCCAGCTGGGAAAGCTGCGCGCTCAGCTCCTCGTAGCGGCGGTATGCCGCCTGCAATCCTTCTATCATAGCTTTCTTCTCCCTCCTGCGTCAGTTCGGCTGCAGGGGGCGCTACGGCTCCTCGGGCCGGATGATCTTTTTGATATGGCGCTCCGCCTTGGCGCGGGGGATCATGACCTCCCGCCCGCAGGTACGGCAGACCAGCTTGAAATCCATGCCGCTGCGGGTGACGGTGAATTCCCCGCCGCCGCAGGGGTGCTTCTTTTTCATCTGCAGGATATCGCCGACGCGCACATCCATAAAAAAGCTCCTCCTTCTCCCCCAGCTTTGGCCGGTGAGTGATTTTATATTATAGCACGGGGAAAGCGCATTTGCAATCGGGGCGCAGGGCATAGCGGCGGCCCCCGGCGAATATAGATAAAGCATACGGGCAAACAGGAGGGTAAAGCATGGGATATTACTGGCCGGAGGGAACGCTGCTGGAAACGGAGGAAAACGCATATTACCTGCAAAACGAGGAAACGCTGCGCTGCGCCATGCGGATCGGGCAGATCCTGGAGGGACGGGCGCTGCTGTGTGACTATAACCACAACCTCATCGTCGACCTGGGCTGCTGCCGGGGCGTCATCCCCCGGGAGGAGGGGGCGCTGGGCATCCGGGAGCAGACGGTGCGGGATATCGCGATCATTTCCCGGGTGAACAAGCCGGTGGCCTTTCTGGTGACGGCGGTAGAATACGACGAAAGCGGCGCGCTGCGCCCGGTGCTTTCCCGCCGGGCGGCCCAGCTGCGCTGCCGGACGGAATATATCGAGCGGCTGACCCCGGGAGAGATCATCCCGGCGCGGGTGACCCACCTGGAAAACTTCGGCTGCTTTGTGGATATCGGGTGCGGACTGCCCTCCCTTATCAGCATCGACCAGATCTCGGTTTCCCGCATCAGCCACCCGCGGGACCGCTTTGCGGTGGGGGAAAGCATCTACGCCGTGGTAAAAGAGGTGGAGCCGGAGGGCCGGGTACAGCTGACCCACAAGGAGCTGCTGGGCACCTGGGCGGAAAACGCCGCGCTGTTCCTGCCCGGCGAAACGGTGGCCGGGGTGATCCGCAGCGTGGAGGACTACGGGGTATTTGTGGAGCTGACCCCCAACCTGGCGGGACTGGCGGAGCCCTGCGAGGGGGTGCGCCCCGGGCAGCACGCCGGGGTGTATATCAAGAGCATTCTGCCGGAAAAGATGAAGATCAAGCTGATCATCGTGGACGCCTTTGACGCGCCCTACGCCCCCCAGCCGGTACAGTATTTCCTTACCGAGGGGCATATGGAGCGCTGGCGCTATTCCCCGCCGGAGTGTGCCCGCGTGGTGGAAACGGTATTTGCCGGGCGCTGAGCGGCGCCCCGGAGCGAGAAAAAGCGCCGGAAAGAAGCCAAGACTTCTTTCCGGCGCCTTGCCGGTTTACGGGCAGACCGCCGGCGCCAGGATGCGGGCGTTGCCGGAGGCCAGGATATACTCCTCCTGCTGCTGCAGCTCATCGCTGAGCAGCAAAACGGCGCTGTAGGGATTTTCCGGGGTAAAGGAGATAAGCGGAGCGCTTTGCCCGAACGCGGTGACGGTAAAGGACAGGCGGGCGGTCAGCCACATTTCCGCCGCAAGCCGCGGCAGGGCCGACCGGATCTCCTGGGGCAGATCCCCCAGCGCCAGCAGCGTCCCGCCGCTGACCTGCGCCGAGGCGCAAAGCAGCGGGCAGCTCTCCCGACCGGGGCCGAGCAGCAGTTCGCCTCCCGACTGGGACAGCGCTCCGGCAAGGTCCAGCGCGTCGCCCCCGGACAGGACGGTGATACTGCCGCCGGTGACGGTCATATCGCCGGTCTCCTCCACGGTACCGGACTGCTCCGCCGTTTGGCGGCCGCCGCCAAGGCAGATGCCTTTTTCCGCCGTATGCAGGGTAAGCGCGCCGTCCATAACGGTAAGGTCTGCGGCCAGCAGACCGCGCCGGGCGCTCCGGACCAACACCTCGCCTCCGGAGAGGGCCGCCGTGCCGGCGCAGTATAGGGCGTCATCGCCGCCGGAAAGGGTGATACGGCTGCCTGCCAGCGCCGCGCTGCCCTGGGAATACAGGGCGTCATCGGAGCAATCCAGGGTGATGCTGCCGCCGGTGAGGACGAGCTGCCGCCCCGCGGCAAGGCCCCGGGCCGTGGCACAGACGGGCGGCTCCCGCCGCGGGAGCGCCGCGGCCTCCTCCGCCGCCGTTTCCGCTTCGGGCTCTTCTTGCGGCAGGCCGCCCCAGACGCCCCAGCTTTCCGCCGTTTCGCCGTAGCTGCGGTTTGCGCTGCCGCCGCCCGTGCGGACGCGGTATTCGCCCCCCGTGACGGAAAGCACACCGGCCGCCGTGATCCCATCGCCGCCCGCGGTCACATCGACCCGGCCGTTGGACAGGGAGATATTGCCCCCGCCGCTGCCGGCGGCAGGAGCGGACAGCCCGACGCCTCCGCAGGTGAGCGTCAGCCGGCCGTCGCGGATAACAAGGCTCTGCTCCCCGATGAGACCGTCCCGCCAGGCGGTGACGGCGATATTGCCCCCGTCCACGGCCAGGCGGCCCCGGCTGCAGACGGCATCGGCGTGGGAGGCGGCAACGGTAAGGCTTCCGCCGCCGGTAATGAGCAGGTCGCCGGCCGTCCAGATGACGGCATCCTGGCCGGCGCCGCTGGTATACAGATAATTTTCACCATCGGTGAGGGTGCTTTCGGTTCCCTCCTCCAGCAGCACCACCACGGTACCCGCCCCCTGTGACAGAATGGCGGGGCCGCGTTCGCAGTGCATATTGACGCTGCGCAGCACCAGGCGCGCCGTTTCTCCTGCCGGCACATCAATGACAAGCTGGGCGTTTTGCAGGCTGCCGCTGAGCAGGTAGGTGCCCCCCTGTGATAGGGTGACGCGGGAGGAGGACGCCGTAACCGCCGGGGCGTTGCTGATGACCGAATCCATATTGAACTGCAGGATATAATAAGGCTCCTCCTGCCAGCCGGAATGATCGGCCGTCAGGACATCCTGCGACGCCTCCTGCGGATTCTGCGGCGCCTGTGTGCCGCTGCAGCCGGCCAGCAGCATCAGCAGCGCCGCCAACAGCGCCGCCGTTCCCTTGTATCTCATCGGTCTTCGCCCCTTTCCTTTGCTTTATCATACCGCAGAACGCAAAAAAGTGCAAACCCGTTTCCGCGACAAAAGCCGCCGGTCCTCCCCCTGAAGCGGCGAGAAAACCGGCGGACGGTGCTTTATTGCAGGGCCAGCAGGTACATCCGGCGGCAATCGGCCAGGGCGGGGAC
This sequence comes from Oscillospiraceae bacterium, assembly GCA_004554485.1. GTDB lineage: Bacteria > Bacillota > Clostridia > Oscillospirales > Ruminococcaceae > Angelakisella. The sequence goes on from SFLS01000001.1 coordinate 53,124, forward strand.
GATCTCCTGCTCCTGCTGTTCGCACAGGGCGACACGCAGCAGAAAGGCGGTGATGCAGCCGACACCCACCATGGAAAGATAAGCGGCGGACGGGATGCGCGGCGCCAGCCCCTCCTGCACGGCGGATTCGGTGAGGCAGAGCATGACGCTTTCCACCATGCGGCGGATCTCGGCGCGCTCCCCGGGAGTGCCGTAGAGATTCTGCAGCACCGGGGCGGACAAGCCCTGCTCCGGCAGATGGGCGAGGAACACCTCGCCGCACTGCAGCAGCTGCCGGGCGGCTTCCTCCACGACCTGCCAGCGGGCCTCGAAGCCCCGCGCCGCGGAAAGCCTGCCGTACAGCTCCTGATACCCCTGCGCGCGGCTGTACAGCACCGCATCCCGCAAAAGATCCTCCCGGGAGGGGAAATATTCGTAGATGGTGCCCTTGCCGATGCCGGCGGCTTCGGCAATCTCCGAAACCTTGAGCTCGGCCAGACGGCGTCCCTGTTCCACCAGGCTGAACACGGCATGAAAGATCGCGGCTTTTTTCTCCGGCAGACTCATTGCTCCGTCACCTCCTCAATGACGACTTTCTTCAGATCTTTTTTCAGGAAAATATCGTAGATGGCGGGGACGACAAACAGGGTGAGCAGCGTGGCGTAGGACAGCCCCCCGATGGTAACGATGGCCAGCGGCTGCAGCATATCGCCGCCGGAACCAAGCCCCAGCGCCATGGTGAACAGACCGAAAACGGTGGTCATGGCGGTCATCAGAATGGGACGGATGCGGTCGCGGCCGGTCCGGACGAGCGCCTCGGTGCGGTCCATGCCCTCCAGCCGCAGCTGATTGACATAATCGACGAACACGATGCCGTTGTTGACGACAACGCCGGCCAGCATCAAAAAGCCCAGCATGGCGATGACCGAAAGCTCCTTTCCGGTGATCCACAGGGCCAGCAGGCCACCGGTGAAGGCCAGCGGAATGGTGAACAGCACGATAAAGGGCGAAAGCAGCGACTGGAACTGCGCCGTCATGATGAGATAGATGAGCACGACGGCCAGGGCGATCATCAGCACCAGGTCGCCCATGGTGGAGGAGATCATCTCGTTTTCGCCCTCCAGGGCAAAGGTATAGCCCTCCGGCATCTCGTAATCGGCCAGCCGCTTTTCCACCTCGCGGCTGACCAGGCCGATGTTGGAGCCTTCGGCGATGGCGGCGGTGACGGTGATGGTGCGGGCCTGGTTTTCCCGGTTGATGGCGGTGGGAGAGGCTCCCTCCCCGATGGCGGCGATCTCCGACAGGCGCACCTCGCACTCCTCGTTGTTTTTGGTGCCGGTGATCATCAGCTCCGGCAGTGTCTCCCGGGTGGTGAGCCCGGCGGCATCCGGCACCACCACGACCGGCAGGTCGTTGCCCTCCACCGAGAGGGTGGTGGCGGAGGTTTCGGCCCGGATGGCGACAGCCACCTGCTGGTAGACCTGCGCGACGGTAAGGCCGTATTCCGCCGCCTTGCTTTTATCCACCGTGACACGCACCTCGATGCTGCCGTCCTCCTGCCCGTCGCTGACCGCAGCAATCCCCTCCACGCCGGAGAGACATTCGGCCAGCCCGGCGGCGGTTTGGCGCAGGGTATCCATATCGTCGCCGGTGACGGCCAGCCGGATCCCGCTGCCGCCGGTCATCATGCTCATATCCATGGTGGAGCCGTTGGCGGTGACGGTGCAGTCCAGGTCGGCGGTGGCTTCTTCAATGCGGCGCGCGATCTGCTGGCTGGATTCGCTGCGCTCCTCCCCCAGCAGCACATAGATGGAAAGGCTGCTGCCCCCGCCCATCAGGCTTTGGGATTCCATGGCGCCGACGGTGGAGACCCCCTCGACCGAAAGGATGCGCTCCAGCACGGTATCGCACATGGCGCGGCTTTCTTCGGTGGTGGCCTCCTGCGGCATTTCGATGGAGACCGAAACCTGGGGGCTATCCATTTCCGGCATAAAGGCGGTGCCCATGGAAACGGCCAGCAGCGCGCTGACGATCAGCAGCGCCACCGCCCCCAGCAGAACGGGGAGCTTGTGCCGCAGCACCCGCCGCAGCAGCGTTTCGTAGCCGGCGATCATCCGCTCCAGCAGACGGTTGGGCCGGACGGCGGCGGTTTCGCCGGTGAGGATCTTGCCCGAAAGGGCCGGCACCAACGTCAGGGCGACCAACAGGCTGGCGCCCAGCGAATAGGCAATGGTAAGGCCCATATCCGCAAAGAGCTGGCGGGTCAGGCCGCCGGTGAACAGAATGGGGGCGAAAACGCAGACGGTGGTAAGGGTAGAGGCGGTGATGGCCCCGGCAATCTGGCGGCAGCCGTGGACCGCCGCCGTGGCGGCATTGTAGCCCAGCTGGCGCAGACGGTAGATATTTTCGATGGCGACGATGCTGTTATCCACCAGCATGCCGACGCCCAGCGCCAGACCGGAAAGCGAGATGATATTGAGGGTGACGCCCGAAAAATACATAAGCACCACCGCCAGCAGCAGGCTGACGGGGATACTGAGCGCCACGATAACGGTGGGGCGGAAATCCCGCAGGAACAGCAGGAGGATGACGACCGCCAGAAGCGCGCCCAGCAGCAGGTTTTCCAGCACCGAGCTGATGACCAGATCGATGTACTGGCCCTGGTCGCTGAGGGCGGTAAGGTGCAGGCCGGGATAGCGCTCCTGCAGCTTTTCCATGGCGGCGTAGAGGTTATCGCAGGCGCCGGAGGTGGAGGCGATGGAGGATTTCTGGACGGTGAGCAGCACGCCGTCGTTGCCGTTGATCTTGGCGTACAGCTCCTCGGAATTATCCGCCATCCGCACCGCGGCGATATCGGTCAGGCGGATCTCGCCGATCTCTCCGACATCGTAACGGAACAGCACCCAATTTTCCAGTTCCTCCAGGCTTTGGAACTTTTCCCCGACCTTGAGGGCGGTCTGGCCCTCCTCGCTTTGGATATAGCCGGCGGGCATGGAAAAGTTCTGCGCCATCATCATCTGGGAGATCATCGACTGGGTGAGGATACCGTCCAGACCGGCCTGCTTGTAGGCGGCGTCCCGCTGCTGGCGGAACTCCTCCTCGGCGGAATCCAGCGCCTGCTCCGCCTGCTGCAGCTGCAGCGTCGCCAGAATGAGCTGCTCGGAAAGCTCCAGCTTGCCGGTCTCCAGCTCGGTCTGCGCCTTATCCAGCTGGGAAAGGGCGGCATCCAGCTCCTTCTGGCTGGCCCGGGCGGTTTCCAGCTCCTTTTTCAGCTCCGGGATGCGGGGTTCCAGCGCGCTGATGGCGGATTCCAGCTCCGCGATGGAGCCGTAGTTCTGATTGACGGTATCGTGTACCTCTACCCAGTTGTTGATAGCAGCCAGCTTGGCGGCATCTCCGCCGGCGAGTGCCTCGATGGCATCCTCATTGGCAGTAAGGTCGGCTTCGTATTGGGTAATATCTGCTTCGGCAGTCGCTTTGGCGTCTTTGGCTTCGAGCAAAGCCGTCTTTTCGGCCTCGGCGGCCGCAAGTGCTTCTTCGGCATCGGCCAGCGTTTCGGCGGCTGCGGCGATGGCAGGGTCATTCTCAAGGATATAGGCATCCTTTTCGGCTTCGATGGCCTCGACAACGGCACGCGCCGCAGCAAGATCCTGCTCTTTGGTGCGGATCGCCGCCTGCAGCACCGACAGTTCTACGGGGTCGGTCTCGGCTGCCAGTTCATCCTGCAGCAACTGCAGTTCCCCTTCCAGTTTGGTCACCTCGGCACGGGCTTCGGTCTCACGGTCGAGCAGTTCCTGCCAGCCGGGGTCGCCTGCCATATTGCCCTCGCCGGCCGCAACCGCGGCATCGTAGGCGGTACGGGCATCATCGCGCACCTTGGTGGCCGCGGTGATGTCGGCATCCAGTTCGGCTTCGGTCTTGGTGATCTCTTCCAAAGTCGCTTCGGCCGCAGCCAAAGTCGCTTCGGCGGTGATGAGATCCTGCTTTAACTGATTGCGGGCAGCATACAGCGCCTGCAGCTGCAGATAATCGACATTGCCCAGCAGATCAGCGGTCTTGGTTTCGGAGTCATAGTAGTTCTTTTTGAGTTCGACCATATCATCGTACTGGTCGAGAATGCCCTGCAGGGCAGCCACTTCGACATTGGTGACGGTGGAGCCCATGCTGATCTGCTCGCGGGTGGATTCCAGCTGCTGGGCGGCTTCTACCAGCTGCCCGTAGGCCGTGCCGCTTTGCTCCTCCAGCTTCTTTTTGCCGTCATTCAGCTCCCGGCGGGCCTTTTTCAGCTCCTGCTCGGCATCGGCCAGCGTGCTGCTGACGGCGCGCAGCACCTTACTGTTGAGCGCGTCGATCTTCTCCTGATCCAGTTCGACCCGGATCTGGCTTTCCACCAGGCCGCTGCCGGTGACCGAGGCAACGCCGTCCACCCGCTCCAACGCCGGAATGACCGTTTCGGCGGTAAAGCGGGAAAGCGCCTCCCGCTGCATTCCATCGCTGTCCACCGCCAGCACCATAATGGGCAGCATATCGGGATTCAGCTTCATCAGTACCGGACTGCCGGCGCCTTCCGGCAGCGAGCCGGCGATCTGATCCAGGCTGGCGCTCATTTCGATCATGGCGGAATCCATGCCGGTACCTTCTTCAAATTCCAGCACCACGATGCTGACGTTTTCCTGCGAAACGCTGGTGATGTTCTTGACCCCGCCGGTGGTGGCCAGCGCCGATTCCAGCGCCTTGGTCACGCTTTGCTCCACCTGCTCCGGGCTGGCGCCTGCGTATGTGGTGTAAGCGATGACATAGGGCAGGTCCATGCTGGGCAGCAGGTCTGTGGTCATGTTGATGAACGACATGACACCGAGAATGAGCGCCAGCACGACGCAGATGAAGATGGTCATCGGTCTTTTGACACTGAGGCGGGAAAGCATAGGGCAGTCTCCATTTTGGGAAAGTAGGGCGGCGGACAGGGCGGCCGTTTTTCGCCGACCGACCGGTCGGTCGGTCATTTTCTGCTACTATTTTATCGCAGATCCGGCGAATTGCAAGAGCCCAAGTATTAACATACTGTAAAAGATATAGCATCGCAGGCGGGCTTTGTGTTATAATGATGGCAAAGTGCAAAATCCGGGTGGCCGGGCGGCCCCGCCCGGGGGCCAAAGGCCCCCGCAAGGGGCGCCCCCCGCGGGGGGCGCCCCTTTTCGCCCGGCGCAGCCGGGCACAGCGGGGCCGCCCGGTCCGGATCCGCAAAGGAGGTAAAAGCGATGTATCACATTCTGGTGGTGGACGACGAAGCCAAGATCCGCGAGATCATCAAAAAGTACGCGATATTTGAGGGCTACCGGGTCACCGAAGCCGCCAACGGCATGGAGGCGATAGACCTGTGCCGGACCGAACGCTTTGACCTGATTATCATGGACGTGATGATGCCGGAGCTGGACGGATTTTCCGCCTGCCGGGAGATCCGCAAGCGGGACCGCACCCCCATCCTGATGCTTTCCGCCCGCGGGGAGGAATACGACCGCATCCACGGCTTTGAGTTGGGCATCGACGACTACGTGGTCAAGCCCTTTTCCCCCAAGGAGCTGATGATGCGGGTGGCCGCCATCATCAAGCGCAGCGGCGGCGAGGAGAATAACCGCTTTGTCTTTGAGGGGCTGACGGTGGATTTTACCGCCCGGCTGGTCTTTATCGATGAGCAGCGCGTTGAGATGTCCCCCAAGGAGTACGACCTGTTTTTCTACATGGTGCGCAACCGCGGCGTCGCCCTGACCCGTGAGCGGCTGATCCACGATGTATGGGGCTACGATTTTTACGGCGACGACCGGACGCTGGATACCCACATCAAGCTGCTGCGCAAGAGCCTGGAACGGTACAGCCGCTGCATCATCACGCTAAGAGGAGTTGGATACCGCTTTGAAACCATTGCAGAGCCGGAAGGAGAGGACGCCTGAGCCTTTCCCCACCGCGGAACCGAAGCACGGCCTTTTTTCCCACCTCAGCATCCGCTGGCGGCTGGTGGGCTGCTTTGCTTTGTTCGTGGCGCTGCTGCTGCTGCTTTTGTGGTTCCTGCAGGTCGTCTTTCTGGAAAGCTTTTATAAGTCCATCAAAACCACCTCCATCAAAAGTACGGCGGCGGAGATCGCCGGAGCCATCAACGATGAGGATTTTTACACCGAGGTGAACCGACTGACCCGGCAGGACCTGATCTGCGTGCACATCGTGCGGGAGGACGGTACCCCGGTGTTTACCTCCGGCAACCAGCCCTCCTGCATCCTGCATATGCTGCTGACCGAGCAGGTGCGCCTGCTGTACCGGCAGGCGGAAGCCGGCGGCGGTACCGTGCTGGAACACTACCAGCTGCTGGAGCTTTCGCCCAGTATGCAGGGAAAAACCACCCAGACCGCTTCGATGGAACAGCTGCTGTACGGCATTCTGACCAACCGCGGCACCGGGGAGGACGCCGAGCAGGTGATGGTAATGGTGGACGCCACCATTTCTCCCATCAATACCACCGTAGAAACACTGCGGGCGCAGCTGGTTCTCATCACGCTCATCATGGCCGGAGTCTCTGCCCTGCTGGTGCTGCTGCTTTCCACCATTATTTCCCGGCCCATTATCCGCATTACCAAAAGCGCCAAGCAGCTGGCCACCGGCGACTATTCCACCCGTTTTACCGGCGGCACCTACAAGGAGATCAGCGAGCTGGCCGACACCCTGAACTATGCCAGCCGGGAGCTGAGCAAGGTGGACCAGCTGCGGCGGGAATTCATCGCCAACGTCAGCCACGACCTGCGCACGCCGCTGACCATGATTACCGGCTACGCCGAGGTCATGCGGGACCTGCCGGGCGAAAACACCCCCGAAAACCTGCAGATCATCATCGATGAATCCCGGCGGCTGACCGACCTGGTCAATGACCTGCTGGATCTTTCCCGCCTGCAGTCCGGCGCCCAGGCGCCCCAGCCGGAGCCGCTGAACCTGACCGCCATGATCCGCAGCATCATGGGCCGCTATGCCAAGCTGGTGCTGCATGAGGGGTACACCATCACGCTGGAGGCGGACGGCGACGCCATGGTGCTGGCCGACCGCCTGCGGATGACCCAGGTGCTGTATAATCTCATCAACAATGCCATCAACTACGCCGGGGAGGACCGGACGGTGATGCTGCGGCAGACGCTGGCCGGCGGCAAGGTGCGGATTGACGTCATCGACCACGGCGAGGGCATCCCGCCCGAAAGCCTGCCCTATGTGTGGGACCGCTACTACAAGGTGGATAAAAGCCACAAGCGCACTACCGTGGGCGCCGGGCTGGGGCTTTCCATCGTCAAGGGCGTGCTGGAGGCCCACGGAGCGGAATACGGTGTGGAGAGTACCCCCGGCCGCGGCAGCGACTTCTGGTTCTGCCTGCCCTGCCTGAAGGGGACCTTTGACGAAACAAAAGCGCCGGAAAGTGATGAAAAATCCTTCGATTTTTCCTGATACGTTCACACAGCCGTCACATTCGCTGTATATGATATAGGTGTGGAATCAAATAGGGCTACGCCCGGCCGAAGGTTTTTCTTTCTCCTCCTTATCTTCATTCATTGATCCTTCTTTTTCATTTTGTTTTGTCCTCATCTTCTTTTCCCTTCGGCTGCATTCCCCGAACCCTGCGCCGGCTGCAAACGGCCGCAGGAACCTGTTTTACAAGAGTCCCCGCACTTTTCGGAGTGCGGGGACTTTTTGCGCGCATTTTTATTATTAATATTTCATGAATTCCCTCTGCCGTACATTGACTTGACAGGGGGAAAATGGTATGCTGGCTGTACTAATGCCAATAGTACAGTTTTTGCGCCACAAAACGGATTTTTTTCCAAGACGTGCAGCAAAAACCGCAAACGGTACCACTGATAGAAATGAGCATCTGTGAGAGGAGGAAATGCTGTGCAATATATGGTGGAGACGGTCGGTCTCCGCAAGGTATACCGTGTCGGCGATGAAAAGGTCGTGGCGCTGGATCAAATCGACCTTGCCATCGAAAAAGGGCAGGTCTGCTGTATCCTGGGCACCTCCGGCAGCGGGAAATCCACCCTGCTGAACCAGCTGGCCGGACTGGAAAAGCCCACCCGCGGCACGGTAAGGATCCGGGGGAAGGAAATCTCCAAAATGAACGAAAAACAGCTGGCGCTGTTCCGACAGCGGCACATCGGCTTTGTGTTCCAATCCTATAACCTGATGCAGGGAATGACCGCCGTGGAAAACGTGGCCATGCCGCTGATGTTCCGGCGGGTCCCCCGCAAAAAGCGGGAGGAGGCCGCCCGCGAGATGCTGCGGCAGGTGGGGCTGGGCGAGCGCCTGGGCCACCGTCCCAACGAAATGAGCGGCGGCCAGCAGCAGCGTGTGGGCATCGCCCGCGCCTTTGTCACCGATCCCGAGGTGGTATTTGCCGACGAACCCACCGGCAACCTGGATACCAAGACCACCCGCGAGGTGATGGAGCTGTTCCTGCGCTTTGCCCGGGAAAAGGGCACTACCATTATCCTGGTCACGCATGACCGCAGCCTGGCGGAATACTGCGACCGCATTGTGACGATCCTGGACGGACGCATCATCTCCGATGAGGACCGCCGCCCCGCCGCCCCCGCGGCGGATGTCCCCGAAAGACTGCATTTTTGCGATAACACAACGGCCGCCGGCCAAGGAGGAGTACAACCGTGAAAAAAATCTGCAAGTTCCTGACGTTTCTGCTGGTGCTGGCCATGCTGCTGAGTACGGTGGCGATGGCGGCCGACCCGCCCTATACCATTACTGCCGCTAACGGTTCATTGGCAAATGGCAAAATAACTCTTACATACACGACAGCTACGGGCACAGCTGAAGGCGCAGACTCCAAAACCGTTTCTGTCTTTTTGAACAGCACTACGCTTTCTCAAACGTTGCCCAATGATGTAAAAAAGGTCAAGGTTTCTTTTACTGCGAACCCCGGCTATGAATTTGCAAGTGCCACCTACGGCGATAGCACACCCATAAATGACGGTGATGAGATTGAACTGACCGGCAATACCACCATCACCCCCGTATTCCAGGCCAAGAGCACCCTGGGCGGCGAAAAGACTGCCGATAGTTTCCAGCTGGACGCTATCTGCAGCGGCAGCTATAACTGGCAGATGTACCACAAGGACACCGCCAACAACAAAAAGTATACCAAGTACCCCGGCTCCCCTAAAGATAATGTCGCTCCCAGTTCCGAAATCACCAAGGGGAACTATGTTGATTTGACCCTGTATGTCAATGATACCGACTATGTCACCTTTATTAACGGCGATACCAAAAAAAATGAGCTTTTCTCGGTTACCACCCCCGGCGACAGCAGCTTCCTGGCCGGTTCCGGCGCCGGGGCCGAGATTGAAAAATGGACGGTAAACGGCAGCGATAAAGGCATGGTCATCCAGCTGACCGGCGTGTACTATGTGGGCGGCAGCGATAACACCCTGAAGCTCATCGTGACCCAAGACAACTACAACGCCATCCTCTCCTGCAAGATCGACAACGCCACCATCCATCCCGAGACCCCCGACGACAACAAGGACAACAACGAGCCGGTGGCGGCCCAGCCCTACGTCATCATCAGCAGTTACAGCTACGGCAAGGGCGACCTGGTGGCCGGCGAGACCCGCAACGTCACCATGACCTTCCGCAACACCAGCAAGACCATGGCGGTGGAAAACATGATGGTCACCATCACCATGCCCGACGCCATGATGCTGACCAGCTCCTCCAACTCCTTCTATATCGAGTCGCTGGCGGCCGAAGAGACCATTACCAAGACGGTGAATGTGACGGTGAAACCCACCGCAGCGGCGCAGTCCCACTCCATGACGCTGGACTTTACCTACGACTACATGGATGGCAGCACCCGCCGCAATGCCAAAACCACCGAGACCATCAGTATGCCGGTGCTGCAGGTCGACCGCTTTACCGTGACCGGCATCGACCTGTCCCCCCAGATCTTCATCGGGGAGGAGACCGGCCTTTCGGTCAACTTCGTCAATAAGAGCCGCACCGAGATCTACAACCTTTCCGCCAAGCTTTCCTGCGAGGCGCTGACCAACAACGGCGAGGAGCAGTATCTGGGCAACCTGGGCTCCGGCACCACCTCCAGCGCCGATTTTTACATCACTCCCTCCGATACGGGCGATATCGTGGGCGAGGTCATCATCACCTATGAGGACACCAACATGAACCAGCGCACCGTTACCGTCCCCTTCACCACCAAGGCGATGAGCTACGAGGAAGTGTACGGCCCCATGGACCCCGGCTTCGACCCCGGATTTGACCCCGGTATGGTGGAAGAACCCACCGACAACGGCGGCTTCCCCTGGTTCTGGGTTGTCGCGGGCGTGGTCGTCCTGGGCGGCGGCGCGTTTGTCCTGCTGAAGCTGCGGAAAAACAAAAAGGAGAGCGTAGACGACGATGAGGATATCTGATCTGCTGACTGTCTGCCTGCGTAATCTGACCCGCCGCAAGGTGCGCACCGCCCTTACCGTCATCGGCGTCGTGATCGGCGTCTGCGCCATCATCCTGATGGTATCGCTGGGCATCGGCGCGCGGGAATCGATGATGCAGATGCTGCAAGAGTGGGGAGATCTGACCATCATCAACGTTTACAACTACGGCGGCGGCGAGACCAAGCTGGACGATAAAGCCGTCTCCCAGATCCAGGCGATGGAGGGCGTTCAGATCGCGACCCCCTTTTACCAAAACTATGAGTTCAATTTCCGGCTGAAATCCCGCAACGGCCGCTACGACTCCTATACTCAGATCATCGGCATCTATCCCGAGGCCTTTGAGGCGCTGGGCTACCAGCTTTCGGAGGGGACCAGCTTTGCGGACAGCAACAAGGACTACAGCATGGTGGCAGGCGCCAATGTGGCGTACAGCTTCCGCGATACCAAAAAGAATCGCAACAACTATGTGGACCGCTACCAGACCGACGCGATGGGCAACCCCAAAAAGCCCTTTGTGGATATGATGAAGGATAAGCTGATCCTGTACAGCGAAATTTACGACAACAACGGCAATCTTTCCAAAACGCTGGAGGTCACCCCGCATATCACCGGCATTATGGTGGAGGACTGGAACAAGGGCTGGGAGACCAGCGAGTGCATCTTTATGGATATCAACCAGATGAAGGCGCTGGAGGCCCAGTGCCGCAAGCTTTCCGGGCAGAAGGCTCCGTCTACGGCGGTATCCTACGAGGACGTCCGGGTCAAATGCGTGGACGCCGCTTCGGTCTCCGGGATCCAGCAGGCCATCACCGATATGGGGTTCCAGTGTTCTTCGATGGAGGACACCCGCCAATACTTTGACGAGCAGCTTACCATGATCCAGACCATGCTGGGCGGCCTGGCGGCCATCTCGCTGTTCGTCGCGGCCATCGGCATTGCCAACACCATGGTCATGTCCATCTACGAACGCACCAAGGAGATCGGCGTCATGAAGGTCATCGGCGCCGAACTGGGCAGCATCCGCGCCATGTTCCTCACCGAATCGGCCATGATCGGCCTGATCGGCGGCGTGGTCGGGGTGACGCTCAGCTTCCTTATCAGCTATCTGCTGAACAATGTCCCACTGGTCGCCGGTCTGCTGGCCTCGCTGGGGCTCAGCTTCGGCGGTGGAGGCGCTGTTTCCATCATCCCGTGGTGGCTGGTGGTGCTGGCTATGGCCTTTTCCATGCTGGTTGGCGTTATCTTCGGGTTTATCCCCGCCAACCGCGCCGTAAAGATCTCCGCGCTGGAAGCGATCCGGCACGACTGAACCGCTTTTTAAAAAGCCCCCACTCGGGGGCTTTTTTATGGGCGCCGCCTGTGCTATAATCAAAGCAGGAGCAGGGGGCGAGGGCCCGCAGGGCGCTCCGGCTGCCGCCGGAGGCGGCCGGCCCTGCGGGCCTCCCCGACCCTGCCGCAGACTGTACCAAGGAGGGATCCGCCATGCCCCTGCCGCTGGAACGCCAGCTTTTGGCCTATCGCCCCTGCAACGAGCAGGAGACCCGCGACCGCGCGCTGCTGCTGCAGTACCTTACTCAGCCGGATATTTTCACCCGGCAGAACGAAACCGCGCACTTTACCGCTTCGGCCTGGGTGGTGAACCATGCCCGCAGTCGGGTGCTGATGGTGTACCACAACATCTATAACAGCTGGAGCTGGACCGGCGGCCATGCCGACGGGGAACGGGACCTGCTGGCGGTCGCCCTGCGGGAGGTTGCGGAGGAAACGGGGCTGAAAACGCTGCGTCCCGTTTCCGAAAAACTCTTCTCGGTGGAGATCCTCACCGTAAACGGGCACATGAAACGCGGCGCCTATGTTCCCTCCCACCTGCACCTCAACGGAACCTACCTCATCGAAGCGGATGATACCGAGCCGCTTTCGGTCAAGGCCGATGAAAACAGCGGGGTGCGCTGGTTCTCCCCGGAGGAGGCCGTAGCCGCCAGCACCGAACCCTGGATGCGGGACTGGATCTACCGCAAGCTGAACCGGAAACTTTCCTCTTTTCCCTGACCGCCGCCTGCCGAAGACGACCTCTTCGACGGGCTGTCATTTTTCTTACGATCCACGGAAAAGATTTGTATGTTTTTCGGCTTGCTACCGGGGCCGGATTTTGCTATGATAGTAGGAAAATAATCTGCCGAACAGGGGGAAACGCACTTATGAAACCACAGGAAAGCATTGCCGATAAGGTCGCCCGCAAACTGCCCAAAAAGCTGCGCCTCATCCGGGTGGCGCGCGGCGAGGAAAAAGCCGACGTCGTTTTCAAAAACGCCACCTACCTTAACGTGTTCAGCAACGATTTCTGTCATGGCGATATCGCCGTGGCGGACGGCCTCATCGCCGGGGTGGGGCAGTACAGCGGGCATACCGAGATCGACGTTTCCGGCCGGTTCATCGCCCCCGGCCTGATCGATGCCCACATCCACCTGGAAAGCAGCCTGGTCTCCCCTGCCGAATTTGCCCGGGCCGTGGTGCGGCACGGCACCACCACCGTCATCACCGACCCACACGAGATCGCCAACGTGATGGGGGTGGAGGGCATCCGCTATATGCTGCAGGCCACCGAGGGACTGCCCATTGACGTTCACTTTATGCTGCCCAGCTGCGTTCCGGCCACCCCGCTGGATGAAAGCGGCTACAGTCTCGATTATACCGCCATCGACCCGCTGTACGACCACCCTCGCGTGCTGGGGCTGGCGGAGATGATGAACTACGTCGGTATCGTCAACGGCGACGCCGACGTTGTCCGCAAGATCCTGGCCAGCCAGGCCCACCACAAAAAGATCGACGGCCACGCCCCGGAGCTTTCCGGCGCCGACCTCAACGCCTATATTGCCGCCGGTGTCTACTCCGACCACGAATGCAGCAGCTGCCAGAACGCGCTGGAAAAGCTGCGGCTCGGCCAGTTCATCATGATTCGGGAGGGCACCGCCGCCAAAAACCTGCGGGCGCTGCTGCCGCTTTTGAACCAGCAGTATTATGCCCGGTGTATGTTCGCCACCGATGATAAGCACCCGCTGGATCTGTTGGAGGGCGGCCACATCGATCACATCATCCGGGAAGCGATCGCCTGCGGCGTCGATCCCGTTATCGCCATCAAGGTGGCCAGCCACCACGCCGCCCGCTACTTCCTGATGAACAACAAGGGCGCCATCGCCCCCGGCTACCTGGCCGATATCGTGGTCTTTGATAACTTCCGCAGCTTCCAGATCGAGCAGGTCTACAAGCGCGGCCGCTGCGTTTATGCCGACGGCGAGGTGCTGCCCTTTGAAGCGCCCGCCATCGATCCCCTCCTTGCGCAGCAGGCGCACGATACCTTCCACCTGGCGCCTGTTACCGCCGACCGGCTGAAGGCCGGCGAGCTGCCGGTCATCGGCCTTGTCCCCGGCGAGATCATCACCCAGAACTGCGGCCGGGCCGATGCCGTCCGCCCCGAAAACGATATTCTGAAGATCGCCGTGGTGGAGCGCCACCACAATACCGGTCATATCGGGCTGGGCTACCTGAAGGGCTACGGCCTGAAGCGGGGCGCCGTCGCCACCAGCATCGCCCACGATTCCCACAACATTATCGCCGTCGGCGCCAGCGACGCCGACCTTGCCGCCGCCATCAACCGGATCTCGGCCCTGCGGGGCGGCATCGTGGTGGTGGAAAACGGCGCGGTGGTGGCCGAGCTGCCGCTGCCGGTCGCCGGGCTGATGAGCGACGCGCCGCTGGAGGAGGTCAACGACCTGCTGGAAAGCGCCAAGGCCGCCGCCCACGCCATGGGCGTTCCCCCCGCCGTCGATCCCTTTATGACCCTTTCCTTTGTGAGTCTGCCGGTGATCCCCGCGCTGAAGATCACCACACAGGGGGTCTTTGACGTGGAGCAGTGGAAATACCTCTGATTGCCGATTGAACAGCAAGCCGTCCCGGCCGGGGCGGCTTGCTGTGTTCGCGGCATAAAAACACCCGGCCGTTCCTGGCAAACATTTTTTGCTTTTTCCGGCCCAATGTGCTAAAATATGTATCAACATTATTTTGTGTGAAGGAGTGACAAAGTGTGACATTTTCCGTCAACCATCCCATCCTGTTCCTGCTGGCCGGGATCATTATTCTGGCTGTGCTGGCGCAGTCGGTGTTCTTCCTGGTCCGGGCGCTGCGGCGCGGCCGGCAGATCGGCATGGATATGCAGAAGCTGAAAAAGACCATGCTGACCGCCGGCGTCTTTACCATTGCGCCCGCCGTGGCCATCGTCATCAGCGTGATCACCCTCTCCAAGGACCTGGGCCTGCCGCTGCCGTGGCTGCGGCTTTCGGTGGTCGGCTCCCTTTCCTACGAGACCATCGCCGCCACCAACGCCGAAAGCGCCATGGGGCTGGTGTTCGGGCAGGTCTCCTCCCTGACCGCCACCCAGTATGTCACCATTGCCTGGGTCATGACCGTCAGCATCATGCTGGGCATCTGGCTGGTCCCGCTGATCGGCAAAAAGCTGCAGAACGGCATGACCCGCATCGAAAACCGGGACAAGCGCTGGGGCGATATCCTCTCCTCCGCCCTGTTCATCGGGATGATCGCCGCCTTTCTCGGCTATGTGTTCTGCGATTTCGGCACCATCTTCCACGGCGACCCCTCCGGCCTGATTCCGGTCTGCGTTATGATCGTTTCGGCGCTGGTGATGGCGCTGTGCGGCCTGCTGATGAAACAGCGCGGCTGGCGCTGGATCGGCGACTATGCCCTGCCGCTGAGCCTGATTCTGGGGATGGCCTCCGCTATTCCCATCACCGGCTGGCTTTCCTGAAGAAAGGGGGATTGGAACTATGAAAAACAACCGTGAACGAACCTATATGGATTCCGTCCATCACTACGGACGGATCTGGAACCTTTCGGTAATGGCGCTGCTGCTGATGTTCCCCGCCGCCGTTTCCCTGCTCTTTCGGGCCCCGGCGGACGGCCGCGGCCTGCTGATGGGGCTTTTGGCCACCGCGCCCATGTACTGGGCGGTCGGCTTTATTGAAACGCTGACCTATGTGCCCATGCTGGGCGCCGGCGGCAGCTACCTTTCCTTTGTCACCGGCAATATCAGCAACCTCAAGCTGCCCTGCGCCCTGAATGCGCTGGAGCAGGCGGACGTCAAGGCCAACAGCGAGGAGGGCGAGATCGTTTCCACCGTGGCCATCGCCGTTTCCAGCATCGTCACCACCGTCATCATTATTCTGGGCGTCGTTCTCATCATCCCGCTCACCCCGGTGCTGGAATCTCCCGCGCTGGCGCCCGCCTTTGCGCAGATCCTGCCTGCTTTGTTCGGCGGCCTGGGGGTGGTGTTCATCTCCAAGAACGCCAAGCTTGCCGTCGCCCCCATCTGCCTGATGCTGGTGCTGTTTATCTTTGTGCCTGCCCTGAATGCCGGCACCGTCGGCATCATGGTGCCGGTCAGCGTGCTGTTTACCGTCGGGGTGGCGCGCATCCTGTATAAAAAGGGGATCCTGTAAGGAGGGTATTTCACCATGATCGTACTGTATCTCGTTCTTGCCGTCCTTGTTTTGCTGCTGGCGGTCGTGCTGCTGCGCACCGCGGCCTTCCGGCCCAAGGCGGAACCCGCCGCCCCCTGCGAGCCGGTGGAATTTGACCGGGAAGCCGCCGTCAGTCGTCTGCAGCAGCTGGTGCGCTGCCGCACCGTCAGCTATACCGACGCTGCCAAGGAGGACCCGGCGGAATTTGAAAAGCTCATCGGGCTGCTGCCGCAGCTCTACCCCCATGTGTTTGAGGTCTGTACCCTCACCCGTCTGCCGGACCGCGCCCTGCTGTTTTACTGGCCGGGCCAGGCCCACGAGGAAGCCTCCGTCATGATGGCGCACTACGATGTGGTGCCCGTCGAGGAGGAAAACTGGGAAAAACCGCCCTTTGCAGGCATTCTGGAGGACGGGGTGCTGTGGGGGCGCGGCACGCTGGATACCAAGGTCACCTTCAACGGCGTGCTTTGTGCCGCCGACCACCTGATTGCCGCCGGCTTTACCCCGGCGCAGGATATCTACTTTGCCTTTTCCGGGCAGGAGGAGATCAACGGGCGGGGCGCTGTCAACATCGTTGACTGGTTCCGGGAGCATCACATCAATATCCAGCTGGTGGTGGATGAGGGCGGCGCCGTGGTGCAGGATGTGTTCCCCGGCGTCCGCCAGCCCTGCGCCCTCATCGGCATTGCCGAAAAAGGGATGCTGAACCTGGAATACAGCGTAACATCCGCCGGCGGGCACGCTTCCGCGCCCCGGCCGCACACCCCCGTGGGGGTGCTTTCCGCGGCCTGCTGCCGGGTGGAAAATCACCCCTTCCCCATGCATATCACCGCGCCGGCCGCCAAGATGTTCGATACCCTCGGCCGCCACTCCACCTTCCTCTACCGCATGATCTTCGCGAACCTCTGGCTGTTCGGCGGCGTACTGGACAGCCTGTGTAAAAAGACCGGCGGCGAGCTGAACGCCCTGATGCGCACCACCGTGGCCTTTACCAAAATGCAGGGCAGCGCCGCCAGCAATGTGATCCCGCCCAGCGCCAGCATGGTCAGCAATATCCGGCTGAACCCCGCCGACACCATGGAAAGCGCTATCGAATACCTCCGGCAGACCATCGGCAATGGGGAGATCACCCTGACCAACCTGGAGGGCATGGACCCCAGCCCTATCAGCGAGACCGACTGCCCCGCGTGGGATAAGGTCGCCTCCGCCGTGGCAGGCACCTGGCCGGGCTCGCTGGTTTCCCCCTACCTGATGGTCCAGTGCAGCGACAGCCGCCACTACGGCCCCGTCAGCAACCATGTCTACCGTTTTTCCGCCATGGATCTGACCGCCGAGGAGCGCGGCACCATCCACGGCAACAACGAGCGCATCCGCACCGAGGTCATCGGCCGCGCGGTGGAATTCTATATCCGCCTGATGAGCCAGTGCTGACCTCATAATACCACCTAACTGCCCCCGACCGTTTCAGTCGGGGGCAGTTTCCATGCTGTTATTCACTTTTCGGGGTATGCAGAGTAGTATATCACGCCGACCCCTGCTACCCATGTATTGCCGCTGTCGCTGCATTCTCCCAGTTTTTCGCCCTGCTTCACCGTACCGCCGGGCTTTAGGGTTACATTTTTCAGGTGTCCGTACAGGATCGCGCTGCCGTCCTCGTGCCGGATCAAAACCAGATTTTCTCTTCCCATTTCACCGGTCATACCCTCTTTCAGCTTGTTTGGCACTTTTTCCACCACGCCGTCTCGCATGGCGACCGCTGCGGTTCCAGCCGGCGCTTCAAAAAGCCGGTAAGTAGGACAGCTTGCCCCGATTACCCCTCGGGACATTGTCCCGTTTTTCACCGGAGCAATGTATGCGCTGTCCTCTGTCCACTCCACAGTTTCCATGGGCAGAACAGGGTTCTCATATGCGTTCCGGCCTACCGTAAAGCCCGTCACGGTTCCGTCCCGGGCGGTCTTCAGCGTTATATCCTCCTCCCGCACCAGACTGAACTCAATGCCGAAAACTCCCGAAGAACCGTTTCCGAAATTTCCGCTGTCTCCCGTTGTTCCCAGCTGCGTATAAGCGATCACTTCATCGCCCGCCTGCACATAAAGCTCCTCGCAATGGGCATATACCGCATACAGTCCGTCTTCCTGCCGGATCAGGATACACCGACCCATTCCTTGGTTCCAGCCTTTGTCCGCAGTATATACGACCGTTCCGGCTTGCAGTGCGGTAAACGGGGTTCCTTTCTGTCGGCTGTAGAATGCCGTCACGCCCCGAACCGGCTCCTCAAGTCTGTATCCAGCAAACGGCTCCCTGTAATAATATCGGTCAAATATCTCCTCAAAAGCCGGTTCGTCCTCCGCTGCGGGGGATTGCCGCAAAAGGTTGACTCCGCCGCAGTAGATCGCCTCGATCTCCTCCGGCGCTATGGCCCTGCAGAATATCATCTTCATTTCTGTTTTTGTTGCTGTCTGGTTCCCGTCTCTGCTTCTCAACTTGACCGCCGTGCCGTCTTTCAAATACACAGCCCAGCCCAGCGACGAGTCTATCTGCCGGTTTATCGTGATTTCCATCGAGACCGGAGAGCATTTCACCGTTACGCCCTCCGCCGCAGCCAGCTCCACACTCTCCACCGTCTGCGGAATGTCAAAGCTGACCTCCCACCCGGCGTCATAGTCCGGCACCCGCTGCCATCTACCCGGCTGGATATACTGCAGATTCGGCAGTTCTTCCTCCGACACATCATAAAAATCCATACTATAGTAAAAGCTACCCATCCCCCCAAGATTAGTTACTCTCTCCCCTGTGCTGTCACAAAGCACTCCTTTAAGCGGGCTGTCCGGCTCAAGGACATCATCTCGGTATCGTTCGTAAATATACAGTTTTCCATTTTCATAGCATACCATGTCAATGGTTCTTACTACCTCACCTTCGGTGTTATACACTTCATAGCCGCCCTTGCCGCCGTTTACCATCATGGCATAGTCCAGCGGCCACTCGGAAACCACCTCATCCTCCGTCCGTACAGCGCTCTCGCACAGCGCTTTCATATCTATCTTGGAGATAAAGGTATCGCCTGTCCTCTCCAAGTGACCCAGCCCGCTTACCCGCAGGTGGGCGGTGCTGCCCCGCATGGCGTCGTTCCAGTCGGCGGTCAGATAGCCGCACAGCAGGCGGCTTTTCTCCTTGGGCGGTTCCACCGAAAAGATATACCCGCCGCCCGTATCTACGCTGGCTTCGCCAAAGTCCAGCCAGCCTTCCACGGTGCTGCGCTCATCAAAGATAGCTTCCGGCGCCTGCATCTCCCACAGCAGGTACAGCACCCGCTCATCGGCCAGCACCTCCGTCACCCGGAAGGTGATGTCCCCGGCATCCACCTTTACCTGCAGTGGCTCGGTGTGCTCGGTGATTTCCTCCGGTTTCGCGTTCAGCACATCCTGCCAGCCGAAATACCGCACCGCCGCCACCGCCGTGGCGCACAGCAGCAGGGCGGCTGCCGCCAGCGGCAGCACCCGCCGCAGGATGCGGGGCGTCCCTTTCGGCAGCGGGACGGCCGATTCTTCTATCATCTCCGCCGGGGCCTCCCCCAGCAGTTCCCACAGTTCTTCCCGTTTCATAGCATGATCTCCTCCTTTTCCAGCCGGCTGCGCAAAGCCTTCCGCAGCCGGGCCAGCACACTTTTGGCGCGCCGCACGGGGATAACGCAGTGTGCGGCGGCTTCGCCCAGCGAATCCGCCCACCAGTACCGCCGCAGGAACAGCATCCGTTCCGGGGGCGGCAGCTCCCGCAGAAAATCATCCAGCACCCTGCCGAAAGCCTGCCGCTCCCATTGGGTCTCTGGGGTCTCCCCCGCCGGGATCAGCTCCGCCAGCTCCTCCCAGATCAGCGTCATCTCTCCGCCGCCCCGTTTCAGGCGGTTTTGCTTCTGCAGCCGGTTCAGCGCCAGGTTACGGGTTACCCGCCCCAGGTAGGCCGCCATGCTTTGCGGCTCATCGGGCGGGATGCGGTCCCAGGCCCGACGCCAGGTATCGTTTACGCACTCTTCGGCGTCCCCACGGTCCCGCAGGACGTTGCAGGCGATGGTATAGCACAGGGCGCCGTACCGCTTTTGCGTTTCGGCAATCGCCTGTTCATCTCTCTGCCGGTACAGCCGCAGGATCTCCTCGTCCTTCACGTTCCTGCCTCCTTTCGTTTTGGGTGAAGTACTTCACCCTTATAGACCGCGTTTGGGGCCGGCGGGACGCCCCGGGGATCAAAAAAAGCCCGCCGCACGGCGAGCCTTGTTTGATCAGTAAAACCGCAGCAGATTGACATACCGCTCCGGCAGCACGATACCCTCGCAGGTATCCACCCGCACACCGTCCCGGAATACCAGCATGGTGGGCAGCTCCTTGATCTGGAACCGCTGTCCCAGCGGGATATCCTCCGTAACGCTGATGCGGCACACCTTGACGTCGTATTCCGCCGCGGCCTCCAAAAACTGCCGGTATACCGGCTCCATCGCCGCTGCGTAGGGGCTGAACCCCGCCGTAAAGTACAGGTAGGTTTTGCCCTCCTTGGTGATGCTGTCCACGTTTTTGCTGTTTACTTCCACCATCTGCATGGCCATTTCGCTCCTTTTCTATGGGGGTGTCAGCTTAATTTTATCACCTTTCGGGGCAAAAGGAAACCTTTTTGCCCGGTCGTCGCCCTATTTGCCTGTTAATTTTCCCCATTCACTTGCAATTCACCGCAAAAAAAGGTAACATAGAATCAACCTAAAATCTTCTCAGGAGGTTTGTCACATGGGTAAATTCGTTATCAAGGAAACCAAGAACGGCGGCTTTAAATTTGACCTGAAGGCCGGCAACGGCGAAGTCATTGCCACTTCCGAAGTGTATTCCGGCGAGGCCGCCTGCAAAAAGGGCATCGAGAGCATCCGCAAAAACGCCGTCGAAGCCAAGCTGGAGGACCAGACTGTCGAGGGCTTTGCCGCCGTTACCAACCCCAAATTTGAGGTGTATGCCGACAAGGCCGGCGAATTCCGCTTCCGTCTGAAGGCCCGCAACGGCGAGATCATCGCCACTTCCGAAGGCTACAAGGCCAAGAACAGCTGCCTGAACGGCATTGAGAGCGTACGCAAGAACGCCCCCGAGGCCGCTGTCGCCAAAGAGGACTGATCCCCTGTTCCCGCACAGCACCTATCGCAAAAAGAAAGAACGTCCCTGCAAGGGGGCGCTCTTTTTTTGATTATTCGCGGTTAAATTCGGTCAGCTGCAGGCCCTCGTTGCGCTCCAGCGCCCACTGGATGTTCCATTCGCTGGCAAACAGCAGCAGGTTGTTGCCGCGCAGATCCTGCACCCATTTGGTATCGCTGGTCAGCGTCATCTCCCGCGGGTCGGCTTCCCGGTCGGCGATCCAGCGCAGATAGCCGTAGGGCAGGTCGCTGCGGCGGATCTCCACGCCGTACTCGTTTTTCAGGCGGTATTCCAGCACCTCAAACTGCAAAACGCCCACAACCCCCACGATGACCCGTTCCATGCCGCCGCCCGGCTCGGTAAAGATCTGGATGGCGCCCTCCTGGGCGATCTGGGTGATCCCCTTGACGAACTGCTTGCGCTTGAGGGTATCCACCTGCTCGACCGCCGCAAAATGCTCCGGCGCAAAGGTGGGGATGCCCTCAAACTGCACCTTTTTGCCGGGGGCGCAGACGGTATCACCGATGGAAAAGATACCGGGATCGAACACGCCGATAATATCCCCCGCGTAGGCCTCCTCGATGATCTCGCGGTTTTCCGCCATCATCTGCTGCGGCTGCGCCAGCTTGATGCGCTTGCCCTCCTGCACGTGCAGATACTCGGTATCCTTCTGGAACCGGCCGGAACAGATGCGCAGAAAGGCGATGCGGTCGCGGTGGTTCTTGTTCATATTCGCCTGGATCTTAAAGACAAAGGCGGAAAAGGCCTCGTCGAAGGGATCCACCATCCCCTCGGCGGTCCGACGGGGCAGCGGGGGCGTGGTCATCTTCAGGAAGTTTTCCAGGAAGGTTTCCACCCCGAAGTTGGTCAGCGCCGAACCGAAAAAGACGGGACTGAGCTTGCCGTGGCGCACCTTTTCCAGGTCGAATTCATAGCTGGCGCCGTCCAGCAGCTCGATATCGTCCACCAGCGCCTGCCGCTGGTAGGGGCCCAACAGCTCGTCCAGCCGGGCGGTATCGGTGATGTCGCACTCGATGGTCGCCAGCTTGTTCTGCCCGTTGTGGAACTCGTTAAATGCCAGGATCTCCCGCCGGTCGCGGTCAAAAACGCCCTTGAAATCCACGCCGCACCCAATGGGCCAGTTGACGGGATAGGTGCCGATGCCAAACTCCTTTTCCAGTTCCTCCAGCAGGTCAAAGGGGTTGCGGGCCTCCCGGTCCAGCTTGTTGATAAAGGTAAAGATGGGGATATCCCGCATGGCGCATACCTTAAAGAGCTTGCGGGTCTGCGGCTCGATGCCCTTGGCGGCGTCGATGACCATCACGGCGCTGTCGGCGGCCATCAGCGTACGGTAGGTATCCTCCGAAAAGTCCTGGTGTCCCGGCGTGTCCAGAATGTTGATGCAGTAGCCCTGGTACTCAAACTGCATCACCGAGCTGGTCACCGAAATACCGCGCTGCTTTTCGATCTCCATCCAGTCGGAGACCGCGTGCCGGGCGGTCTTTTTGCCCTTTACCGAACCGGCCAGCTGAATGGCCCCGCCGTACAGCAGAAATTTTTCGGTCAGCGTGGTCTTACCGGCATCGGGGTGGGAGATAATGGCGAAGGTCCTCCGCCGGCTGATCTCGTCTTTGAGTGTCGCCACAGTGTTTCGTCCTCTCTTCGGCTCTTATTTTCCCGCCGCTGCGGAAATCACAGGGATATATTTTACCACACGCCCGGAGGAAATACAAGGGAAAAGCCCGGTTATTCCCACTGCTGCCGGTGGCGGTACATCCGGGAGAGCCGCTCTTCCCCCTCGCCGCGGGCCATGCAGCAGTATTCCCAGCCGTACCGCTCGTAAAAGCCGGTGTGGTCGGTCAGCAGGTACAGGGTCGGGAGTCCTATCAATAGAAACAACCACTACTTTGCCTCTGTTTTGCTCCATTTCATATTCCCCCGATACGGCTAAAAAAAGAAATATAACAAAACATAATACATTACAAAAAGCGCCTTTGATTTTTGTTAATTATGATATTATTTTTTGAAAAGCTACCGTTATTCTGTATTAATTTGATGATTTTATATATATAATAAGTAGAATTTTGTGTAAATTGTCGAATATCCCTTGCTTTTTTATTCGTCAGAATTTAAGATAAACTTGCAAGTCAAAGTTCGAACGATTGCAGATTAAATGAAATTAAGGAGGATTAAAATGAAGTTTAAAAAAAGTTTGGCGATCATTCTTTGCGTAATGATGCTTGCCACAGTTTTGGCCGGCTGCGGGTCCAATCCTACGGAGAATCAAGGGGAAGACTCTCCCACCAAAAATTACATTCTCCGTCTGGGCACTGACGCCGTCGGCGGGACTGCCAACACCGCACTGGAAGCCATGAGCGCTGTGGTAAACCAAAACACCGATATGAAGACTTCTACTGTTGTTACAACCGGTGCGGTTGAAATCATCAACCTCATCAACAGCGGTGAACTGGAAGGCGGCTATGCCGGAACAATTAACCTCATCCAGGCACTGAACGGTGAAGCTCCCTTCAGCGGCAAAGTCCCCATGGAGGCCATGTGTCAGGGCTTTGGCTTTGTCTCCTGGATGCTGCCCGTTATCACTACCGCAGATAAGAATATCAACTCCTACGAAGATCTCGTCGGCAAAACGGTCGCGTTCCCCCAGCAGGGTTCCGCCTCCGCAGAGGTCATGAAGATCCTGTTTGAGTGCTATGGCATCTACGATAAGGTAAACATTGAGTATTTCGGCTGGAGTGATGGCTGGGAGGCGCTGAAAGACGGACGAGTGGATGCTGCCTGCGGTTCCTGGGCAAACGGCATTGCCGCTTCCGGTATCGTTGAGCTGTGCACCACCCGCGACCTCGTCATCCTGCCGATGTCTGAAGAAGTTGGCAAAATGCTGGGCGAGTGCAACGATGGTATTGCCTATCAGGGCATGACTTCCGAAAATGATTCTTCCATCCCAGAGGGTGAAGTTCGCTATGCTGCCCGCAACTCCGGTGTTGTTATCTTCAACGCCAAAGTCAGCGAGGATGCTGTTTATGCCTTTACCAAAGCCTGCATTGATAACGTGGATGCTCTGGGCAACATTTCTCAGGATCTGAAGGTCCTGAAGGACTATATGAGCAGCGTCTGCGTTGAATCGATTCCTTTTCACCCCGGCGCTGCCAAGGCTCTAAAGGAAGCCGGCCTATGGGAAGACCGTTTTATCGTTTATGGCGAATAATCGGTAATCAGTCCCTTGTCTCATCCGCTTGCCCCTGCTCCGGCTGTTATTGGCAGGAACAGGGGCAGTCCTGCTTTCTATGGAGGAAAAACAAATGTCTGACACGATTCAGAAAACAAAGTCGGTCAAGATCATTGATTCCATTATTGCGGTCGTTGCCGCAGTTCTTGGCATTTACCATTTTCTATCTGCGCGATGGACGGTCACCAGCTCTTACCGGCATATTATGATCCACTTCCTGGGGTGCTTTATCATTCTGTTTCTGATGACGCTCCGCATTCCGGCTGCAAAAACAAAAAATAAAATATCCAATGTGCTGTGCGTCATCTGTACGGTGGCCATGGTTATTGATACCATCTATATTTATATCAACCACGATAAGTTCCTTGAGGCGATGGGCAACTACTCTACCGGTCAGATCGTTTCGGGTGCCATTTATCTGTTGATCTTCCTCATTGCTACCTATATGGCCTGGGGAAAAGTGATCCCAATCATTGTTGTCATCATCCTGTTGTACGGCTATCTCGGACCGCATCTGCCCGGTTTTCTGTATCATGGTGGCCTCAGCATCAAGCGCCTGATCACCTACTCCACCACCAATTTCACCGGCGTATTCGGTATGCTGGGGCAAATCACTGCCAACACCATCATCCTGTTTTCGCTGTTTGCCGGCATGATGTCCGCTTTTGGTGCACTGGAAAGTATTATGAATGTAGCCATGTCCGCCAGTGGAAAAGTCCGTTCCGGCGGCGCACAGGTGGCAGTTATCGCCTCCGGTCTCATTGGTTCGGTTACCGGTTCGGTAGCCGCTAACATCTCGATGACCGGTTCCGTTTCTATTCCGCTTATGAAAAAACGCGGCTATCCGTCTGAGTTTGCTGCTGCCTGTGAATCGGCAGCCTCCACCGGCGGGGCCATTCTGCCGCCAGTGATGAATGCCGCAGCATTCATTATTGCCAGCTGGACCAACACGCCATATATCAAGATCGTTGTGCTGGGCATCACTCCCGCTATCCTATATTACCTTGGCATTGCCCTTTCGGTCTACATCAAGGCCATCAAGCTGGGGGATGAAAAGGTGGTAGATGACTCCCTACCCAAGTTCCGGGATGCTGCCGGGGAATTCTTTATCTACATCATCCCACTCATCGTACTGATCATTTTTCTTGTAAAGAATTATTCGGCACAGCTTTCGTTGTTTTATGCCATTATC
This sequence comes from Oscillospiraceae bacterium, assembly GCA_004554485.1. Classification (GTDB taxonomy): domain Bacteria; phylum Bacillota; class Clostridia; order Oscillospirales; family Ruminococcaceae; genus Angelakisella. The sequence goes on from SFLS01000001.1 coordinate 78,722, forward strand.
GCCATGATGCTGGTCGGTCTGTTCAAGCAGTTTCATAAAGGCATGCCAGTACTGCAGTCCCTGAAAAATTTCATCATAAAGGTTTATCAGGGCTTCCGCGACGGAGCAAAAACATGTGCAAGCATTTCAGTCGTTCTCGGCGTTATGGGTATCGTGGTCCAGATTCTTACCGCAACCGGCCTGCCCTCCAAAATCTCACAGTTTGTCACCACCTCGGCAGGCAATAACCTGTTCTTGTTGGGCATTTTGGTTGCCATCAGCTGCCTTGTTTTCGGTATGGGCATGCCGGCCGCCCCTGCTTATGTTCTTTGTGCACTGCTTGGCGCCCCTGCTCTCACCAGCTTTGGCGTTCCGCTGCTGGCTGCTCACTTCTTTGTCTTTTATTACGGAGAAATGTCTGCCGTCACCCCGCCCGTTGCTATTGGCTGTTTGGTCGCCTCCGGTATGGCCAAGGCAGATTTTATGAAGACATGCCTGACTTCCATACGCCTTGCCATCGCCGGTTTCGTTCTTCCGTTCATGTTCCTGTTCCGACCCGAGATCCTGTTTGGCATGGGAACGGTCGCTGAATGGGCCTGGGCAACATTGATGGTTATTGTGTTCCTATTCACATTCATTTTAACCTGCGAAAATTTCTTCCTGGAAAAGCTGACGGTATTGGAGCGCATGCTTGCCGCACTGGCTTGTCTTGCCTGCATTATCCCTGTCTATGTACTGGATTTTGCGGGATTGATTCTGGCGGCTGCCGTAATCTTGCTGCATATTGCACGCCACCGGCGCAGCAAAACACCGGCCATTGCTTAAAGAAAAGAGGGATCCATTCATGCAAGAAAAAAACATTTATATCTGTGCAACCATGGATACCAAGGGCGAAGAAGCCATGTATCTCAAGCAGCAGATCGAGGCCTGCGGTAACCGTGCTTATATCATTGATATCGCACTGCGCGCTACCCCCAAGCAGTATTCCGTTGACTATACTCAGGAGCAGGTCGCTGCCGGTGCAATGGTTCCCTTTTCCACCGTTCTGGAAACAAGTCTGCGTTCAGAAGCAAGCAAATACATGGTGACAGGTCTCACTGTCCTGATCAAGCATCTGCTGGCTGAGGGCAAGCTGGATGGAATCATCTCGCTGGGCGGAAGCGGCGGCACCACCATCGCCACCGGTGCGATGCAGCAGCTTCCCATGGGTATCCCCAAGGTAGCAATCGGTACGATGGCGAGCGGCAATACGCTGCCTTATGTGCAGGGTCAGGATATTCTGCTCATTAACTCGGTCGTGGATATCCAAAGTCTCAATTTCATGAGTACCTACATCCTCACCGAAGCCGCTCATATCATCGACTGCATGGCACGGATGCCCAAATTAGCTCTAAACAAAAAAAAGTGTATTGCCATTACCTGCTTTGGCGTGACAACCCCCTGCGTACAGCGCTGCCGGGAATTGCTGGAGGAGATGGGATTTGAGATTCTTATTTTCCATGCGCGCGGCGTTTCCGGCGGAAAAATCATGGAAAAGATGATCGAAGAAGACTATTTCTGCGGTGTTCTGGATGTCACTACCACCGAACTGATTGATGAGATTGCCGGTGGGGCCTACGTGGTAGGTCCCAACCGTCTACGGGCGGCCGTCAAAAAGGATCTGCCCTATGTTGTGGTTCCCGGAGCGACCGACATGATCAATATCGGCCCGGAAGAATATCTGAAGCCGGAACAGGAAGGCCATATTCGGTACTATCACAACAACAGCAGTCTGTTGAAACTTCGTTCCAATGAACGGGAGGTTAAACAGCTTGCCCAGCTGTTTGCCGATCGGCTGAAAGACAGCCGTGGCAACACCAAGGTGATTGTTCCAACGCGGGGTTTTTCCGAGGTGGATAAGGCCGGAAATGTGTTTTATGACCCTAAAGCAGATGCTGCATTCACCAATGAATTGATCAGCAGTATGCCGGAAAATGTTCCGGTAATCTGCGTCGACCACCATATCAATGACCGCGAATTTGCAGAGATCCTGGTCAAGCAGCTTATGACCATGATCAACTGGAAAGCAGTTATAAACGGATGACTGGGAGGAAAAAATGCAACAAGCAAACAAGATCCCTCGGGATGCGATTTTAAGGAAAATGAAACAAGAGATCTCAAAAGGGATTCCCATTATCATAAGCGGTGCCGGTGTCGGCATTGTGGGACGTGTCATCGAAAAGTCCGGTGCGGATATGGCTGTCGTCTATAATTCCGGCTATTTCCGGATGAACGGGCACAGCTCCATTCTTGGCAATCTGCCGGTAGGGGATGCCAACCAAATCGTATACGAAATGGGGCGTGATCTCATTCTCCCGGTAACGCACGAACTTCCCGTTGCCGCAGGTGTCTTCTGCGTAGATCCCACACGCAACATGGACCGCTTTTTGGACAGCCTGGGAGAGCTCGGATACTCCGGCGTCATCAATTACCCCACAGTCGGAAAATTCAGTGGAAAGTTCCGTCAGGAAATCGAGAGCGTCGACTTGGGATACCGCAGAGAAGCAGCGGTCATGAAGCTTGCGCACGATAAGGGCTTTTTAACCATCGGGTACGTTTATACCGAAGAGGAAGCCCGCATTATGGTGCAGTCCGGCGTGGATATTCTGGCTGCTCACGCGGGTCTTACCTCCGGCGGTGATATCGGCGCTACCTGCGCCTGCTCTTTGGAAGAGTCGATTGCGCACACCCATAAGGTGCTTTCGGCCGGTCTGGATGAAAACCCTGATATCATTCCTCTTTGCCATGGCGGGGCTATTACCGGAGCGGCGGATTTTGAAAAAGTGTTTCAACAAACCTGCGCTTTAGGCTTCATTGGCGCTTCCAGCATGGAGCGTATCCCGGTGGAAAACGCCATTCGGCAAACTGTTTTGGATTTTAAATCCATTCGCCGTTAAATGCACCTCGGAAAAGGTAATTTGTGACGATCTCCGTTTTCCGTTACTCACAAAAAACGCCCTCACACAGAGAAAGTAAATCTCCGGTATGCAGTAATGCGAAAGCTCTATACCGGAGATTTTCATATACGGTCTAAAAACTTTGCTGCTGTTATCTGCGGTGGCGGTACATCCGGGAGAGCCTCTCTTCCCCCTCGCCGCGGGCCATGCAGCAGAATTCCCAGCCGTACCGCTCGTAAAAGCCGGTGTGGTCGGTCAGCAGGTACAGGGTCGGGATCCCCCGTTCGGCCATCTCCCCGCAGATCCGTTCCAGCAGCCGCCCGGCCAGTCCCTGCCCGCGGCAGTCCGGCTCCACATAGACGGCGCAGACGTTGGGGGCAAGGTCCGGCCGGTCGTGAAAATCATTTTGAATGACCCCCAGCCCGCCGACGATCCGCTCCCCCTGTACCGCGATGAGCCATTGCGGCACCGCTGCGCCGCCCATCAGGCTCTGACGCATACTTTCGGTGTAGGCCTCCAGCGGAATCCCCCATTTTTGGTGGAACCATGCCGCCGCCTGCTCCAGCCGGCGGGGCTGCTCGGCGATCAGGATCAGCTGCTCTTTCATTGCGATCTCTCCTTTTGATTATACAAAGTAATAATTGACGTCCCAGGCCGGCAGGCAGGGGTAACGCAGATACACCCGGTAATCCGGGCAAAGGGCCATAACCTGCAGCGGCAGCCGGAACAGGTCCTCCGCCCGGTGGTAGGCGGAGACCAGCAGCTTGGGGCGGCAGCGGCGCAGCGTTTTCTGCATCCCGGCCAGCGCCGCGCTCTCCTGCCCCTCCACGTCAATCTTGACATAACTGACCGGCTGCCCGCACAGGATATTATCGACGCTGTCCCATTCCACCAAAGTCCCCTGCGGGGCCAACCGGGAACCGCGCCCCGCTGCCCCCGCGAGAGGCAGCCGGGCATAGCGGCTGTACGCCCCCAGCCGGTACAGCACGCAGTCGTGCAGACCGGCGGTATTCTGCTCCAGCCGGGCAAAACTCTCCGGGTCCGGCTCCAGGGCCGTGATACTCCGCCACGTCCCGGCCTGCCCGATGAATTCCGCAATCGTATCCCCGGTGTAGGCCCCCAGGTCCAGGTAGCGCTCCTCCCCCGTCAGGCACAGGATATTGCGCCAGGCCTCCTCCGGTTCGGTCTGGCAATCCAGCAGCGGCGCGATTTTTCCGGTCAGCTTGTATTCCACCACCTGACGCAGTACCCGGCGGGACTGCTCATCCGCCAGTATGCCGTAAACCTGCTCCAGTTCCTTTCTGTGCCGGGCCGCGTATTCCATGGTGAAGAGCTGCTTCCCCGCTACCGGCACGTCGGGGGCATACAGTTTCTGCTCGGCTGCCAGCGCCGCGATCTGTGCCATCACCTCCCGGCGATGGGTGCCAAAGCAGAGCAGCACCACCATCTCACCGTACCGCTCCCGGGCCGTGCGGTAGTCGGTCACCTCGTAACCCGCAAACCGCTGCCCCCGTACAAAGCCCAAGCTGGCAAACACCCCCTGCACCGGGATCTCCCTCTTATCCAGCTCGGTCAGTATTTTTTCGGCGCCATCCCCCATCCCGTACAGCAGGATGGGCTTTTTTGTTTCTTTCAGTTTCTGCCACATGGCGCTCCTCCTTTGCCTTTTCTGCAGCCGGCCGGATTAAGGGGCCCCGCGCGCGTATCCGCGCGTCCCCCGCGCCCCCAGGGGGCGCGGGGCGGGGCCCCTGCCCTCTGTCGGCTTGTACCACCCCATTGTACCACACCGCTGCCGCGAGGGGAACGCCGCCGTTCACAAAAAATTTGCAATTCAGTTTATATAATTTGCTTGACAAAATTTATATTTCGGATTACAATTAGTGCGAAGCTGGGAAAGGAGGCCGCCATGAAAAAAACAGTCTACTCTCTCGTCCTCTCGGAGGACGTTATCCGCGAAGTGGATAAGCTGGCCTACCAAAGCGGCACCAACCGCAGCAATATGGTCAATCAGATTTTGGCGGAATACGTCAGCCTGATCACCCCGGAAAAGCGGATGAGCCATCTGCTGGCCGAGGTGCGCCGCCATTTTGCCGAAGCCGCCGGCTTCCAGCTGCCGGAGGGCGGCTCCGCCGGGATGATGAACCTGCGCACTGCGCTGCGCTACAAGTATAACCCCACCGTCCGGTACTGTCTGGAGCTTTCCCGCGACAACAACTCCATCGGGACCCTGCGGGTCTCGCTGCGGACCCAGAATATGCAGCTCATCCTGCGGATGATGGACTTCTACAACCTGTGGGACGCCGTGGAAAAAATATTCATCGGGCCGCAAAACAGCATCATCGAGGGGGAACGCTATTACCGGGTGCTGATGCTGCAGTCCGCTGTCCCGCAGGGATACCTGCTGGGCAGCGAGGCGCTGGGAAACCTGCTGGCCGACTACATTACCACCTTTGACGCAGCGTTAAAGCTATTTTTTGCCGAACAGGAACCGCTGTCCCGTGCCACGCGCGGCAAGATCGAGCGGCTGTACCGGGACTATACCGAGCGGCAGGGCGTGGCCGTATAACGGCTGCGCTGCATCCCGCCCAATCCATGAAGAGGAGGAAACGCTATGAATCTCAACCAGTTTACCCAAAAAAGCATAGAGGCCGTTCAGGCTGCTCAGCAGATGGCCAGCGAACGGCAAAACCAACAGATCGAGCAGGAGCATCTGCTGCTGGCCCTGCTGGAACAGCGGGAGGGCCTGATCGGTCAGCTGGTACAGCAGTCCGGTGCGGATACCGCCGCTCTGCGGCAGAAGCTGACCGCCGCGGTGGAACGGCTGCCGCAGGTTTCCGGCAGCGGTGCGGGACAGATGTACCTTTCCCGCAGCCTGGAGCAGGCGCTGAACGAGGCCGAAAAGATTGCCCGGGAGATGCGCGATGAGTACACCTCGGTGGAGCATCTGATGCTGGGGCTGTTTGCCAAGCCCGATGACACCCTGAAAGCCCTGTTCCGGGAATGCGGCCTGACCAAAGAAAAATTCCTGACGGCGCTGCGGGAGGTACGCGGCAACCGCAGTGTGACCACCGACAGCCCCGAGGACACCTACGATGTGCTGAAAAAATACGGCCGCGACCTGACCGAAGCCGCCCGCAGCCAGAAGCTGGATCCCGTCATCGGGCGGGACGAGGAGATCCGCAACGTCATCCGCATCCTTTCCCGCAAAACCAAGAACAACCCCTGCCTGATCGGGGAGCCGGGCGTCGGCAAGACCGCCATTGCCGAGGGGCTGGCCTTGCGGATCGTGGCCGGGGACGTGCCGGAAAACCTGAAGGATAAGACCATCTTTTCGCTGGATATGGGCGCTTTGGTGGCCGGCGCCAAGTTCCGCGGCGAATTTGAGGAGCGGCTGAAATCGGTGCTGACCGAGGTGCAGCAGAGCGAGGGCGGCATCATCCTGTTCATCGATGAGCTGCACACCATCGTCGGCGCCGGTAAGACCGAAGGCGCCATGGACGCCGGCAACCTGTTAAAGCCCCTGCTGGCCCGCGGCGAGCTGCACTGCATCGGCGCCACCACCCTGAACGAGTACCGCAAGTACATCGAAAAGGACGCCGCCCTGGAACGCCGGTTCCAGCCGGTGATGGTGGCGGAGCCGACGGTGGAGGATACCATTGCCATCCTGCGTGGCCTGAAAGAGCGCTACGAGGTGTACCACGGCGTAAAGATCCAGGACGCGGCGCTGATTGCCGCCGCCACCCTTTCCAACCGTTATATCACCGACCGTTTTCTGCCCGATAAGGCCATTGACCTGGTGGACGAGGCCTGCGCCCTCATCAAGACCGAGATGAACTCGATGCCCACCGAGCTGGATGAGCTGCGGCACCGCATCATGCAGCTGGAGATCGAGGAAGCGGCCATGAAGAAGGAGACCGACAAGCTGACCCAGGCCCATCTGGCTGAGGTGCAGAAGGAGCTGGCCGAGCTGCGGGATTCCTTCCACGGCATGAAGGCCCGCTGGGAAAGTGAAAAGCAATCCATCGGCAAGGTGCAGAACCTGCGCCAGGAGATCGAGCAGATCAACGCCGAGATTGAGATGGCGCAGAACCGCTACGACCTGAACCGTGCCGCCGAGCTGAAGTACGGACGTCTGCCCCAGCTGCAGAAGGAGCTGGAGGAGGCCGAAAAGCAAAGCGAAGCCCCCGACCGGGAGGACAGCCTGCTGCGGGACCGTGTAACCGAGGAGGAGATCGCCCGCATCGTGGCGCGGTGGACCGGCATCCCGGTGGCCAAGCTGATGGAGGGCGAGCGGGAAAAGCTGCTGCACCTGGAGGATATCCTGCACCGCCGTGTGATCGGCCAGGACGAGGCCGTCACCAAGGTCAGCGACGCCATCCTGCGCAGCCGGGCCGGCATCCGCGACCCTAAACGGCCCATCGGCTCGTTCCTGTTCCTGGGCCCCACCGGCGTCGGCAAGACCGAGCTGGCCAAGGCGCTGGCCGAGGCGCTGTTCGACGACGAGCACAACATCGTCCGGATCGATATGAGCGAATATATGGAGAAATACTCGGTGAGCCGTCTGATCGGCGCGCCTCCCGGATATGTCGGCTACGAGGAGGGCGGCCAGTTGACCGAAGCCGTCCGCCGCAGACCCTACTCGGTGGTGCTGTTCGACGAGGTGGAGAAAGCGCATCCCGATGTGTTCAACGTGCTGCTGCAGGTGCTGGACGACGGCCGGATCACCGACAGCCAGGGCCGGACGGTGGACTTTAAGAACACCATCATTATCCTGACCTCCAACCTGGGCTCCGACCTCATCCTGGAGGGCATCGGGGAAAACGGCGAGATCAGCGACGAGGCCCGCGAGGGCGTTAACCAGCTGCTGCGCCGCAGCTTCCGCCCCGAATTTTTGAACCGGCTGGACGAGATTGTGTTCTACAAGCCGCTGACCCGCGAAAACATCCGCGGCATCGTGGATCTGCTGACGGCGGACCTGCAGAAGCGCATGGCCCAGAAGCAGCTGACCGTCACCCTGACCGACGCCGCCAAGGACTACCTGATCGCCAAGGGGTACGACCCCATCTACGGCGCACGGCCGCTGAAACGGCTGCTGCAGACCGAGGTGGAGACGCTGCTGGCCCGGTGGATCATCGCCGAGGACCCCGCTCCCGATACCCACATCACCGTAGATTACGACGGCACCAAGCTGACCGCCAAATGAGAATAAAAGGAGCCGAATACCATGAGACAAAAGCAGTTCAAAGCGGAATCCAAAAAGCTGCTGGATATGATGATCAATTCCATCTACACCCACAAGGAGATCTTTCTGCGGGAGCTGATCAGCAACGCCAGCGACGCCATTGATAAGCTGTACTTCCGTTCGCTGACCGATGATTCGGTGACGCTGGACCGCGGCGACTACAAGATCGCCCTGGCGGTGGATAAGGAGCAAAGACTGCTTTCCATCACCGATAACGGCTGCGGCATGACCGCCGAGGAGCTGGAGAAGAACCTGGGCACCATCGCCAAAAGCGGCTCGCTGGACTTCAAGCGCCAGAACGAAACCGGCGAGGAGGTGGAGGTCATCGGCCAGTTCGGCGTCGGGTTCTACTCCGCCTTTATGGTAGCCGACCACGTTACGGTGGAAAGCCGCGCCTGGGGCGCCGAGACCGGCAGCCGGTGGGAATCCAGCGGCGCCGAGGGCTATACCATCGAGCCCTGCGAGATGGACTGGAACGGCACCCGCGTCACCCTGCATCTGAAGGAGGATTCCGAGGAGGAGCGGTACAGCGAATTCCTGGAGGAATACCGGCTGCAGGAGCTGGTGAAGAAATACTCCGACTATATCCGCTACCCCATTACCCTGCTGATGCCGGACTACCGCCCCAAGAAGAAGGAGAACGAGGCAGAGAGCGGCGAAGGGCAGGAGAAAGAGCCTGAGTATGAGACCGTCTGGGAGGAAAAGACCCTCAACAGCATGATCCCGCTGTGGCGCAAGCAGAAGAGCGAGGTGACCCCGGAGGAGTACAACGAGTTCTACAAGGGCAAGTTCTACGACTATGAGGATCCGGCGGCGGTTATCCACACCCGCACCGAGGGCAACGCCACCTTCCACGCACTGCTGTTTATCCCCGCCCACGCCCCGATGAACTACTACACCACCAGCTACGAGAAGGGCCTGCAGCTCTATTCCCGCGGGGTGCTGATCATGGAAAAGTGCGCCGACCTGCTGCCGGATTATTTCAGCTATGTAAGGGGCCTGGTGGACAGCGAGGATCTTTCGCTGAACATCAGCCGGGAGATGCTGCAGCATGACCGTCAGCTGCAGCTTATCGAACGGGCCCTGGAGCGGCGCATCAAGAGCGAGCTGGAAAAGATGCTGAACAACGACCGCGAAAAGTACGAGGCGCTGTGGAAAGAATTCGGCACCCAGATGACCTACGGCCTGTGCATGGACTACGGCAGCCACAAGGACGTACTGCAGGATCTGCTGCTGTTCTACTCCTCCACCGAAAAGAAGCCGGTGACCCTGAAGGAGTACATCGGACGGATGAAGGAGGGCCAGGAGGCCATCTACTACGGCTGCGGCCGCACCGTGGAGGCCATTGACGCCCTGCCCCAGGCCGACCAGTTGAAGGAGGCCGGGTATGAGATGCTGTATATGACCGGCCAGGTGGATGAGTTCGCCATCAAGACGCTGCGCGAGTACGACGGCAAGAAGTTCCTGAATATCCGCACCGACGAGATCGACCTTTCCACCGAGGAGCAGAAGACTGCCCTGAAGGAGGAAAACGAGGCGGCCGCCGACCTGTTTGCGGCCATGAAGGAGGCGCTGGGCGACAAGGTGGAGGCGGTGCGCTTTACCGACAAGCTGAAGACCCACCCGGTCTGCCTGAGCAGCGAGGGCGGGATCTCGATGGAGATGCAGGCGACGCTGAACGCCATGCCCGGCAACGAGGGCCGCTACAAGGCCCGGGTGGTTCTGGAGCTGAATCGCGACCACCCCGTTACGGCCAAACTGAAGGAGCTGGCGGTGACCGACAAGCAGAAGCTGGCCGACTACACCCGCCTGCTGTATGCCGAGGGATGCCTCATCGGCGGCGTGCCGATCGAGGAGCCGGCAGAGCTTTGCCGGCTGATCACCGGGCTGATGACCGAAAACCAATAAGACGCGAGGAGCCGCTCCCGGAAAGGGGGCGGCTCCTTTTTAGCAGGGGCACAAGGGCGGGCGGAAGAAGGCGGGCGGGGCCCCGCAGGGGCCGGGGCGCAGCCCCGGGGGCGGGCCGCAGGCCCGTCACGGCGCGAAGCGCCGCCCTGCGGGGCCAAAGCCGCGATTTTTCGCCCCCTTTTATTTTGTCGATGATTATGCTATACTGGCTATGGAAAAACAGATAGCAACTCAGCGGAAAGGAGACCATTCCCTATGAAAATCAGCTTTTGGGGCGCGGCGCGGGTGGTGACGGGCAGTTGCCATCGTCTGACGGCCTGCGGTAAGAACATCCTCATCGACTGCGGCCTGCAGCAGGGCGGAGACGTTTACCGCGAGAACGCCCTGACCTTTGACGCGACCGCCATTGACGCGGTATGCGTGACCCACGCCCACACCGACCACAGCGGACGGCTGCCGCTGCTGGTGAAAAACGGCTTTTCCGGGCCAATCTACGCCACCCGGGCGACCTGTGATCTGCTGAAGATCATGCTGATGGACAGTGCCCGCATCCAGGAAAGCGACGCGCAGTGGAAGGCGAAAAAGAACCAGCGCAGCGGCGACCCCAGCGAACAGGCGCTGTATACCGTGGAAGACGCCGCGGCGACGCTGGAGCTACTGGTGCCGGTAAGCTACGGCGACCATACCGAGCTGTTCCCCGGTGTGACCGCCGACTGGTACGACGCCGGCCATCTGCTGGGGTCTTCGGCGATCCGCTTTACCGTGACCGAGGAAGACGAGACCCGCACCGTCATCTTTTCCGGGGATATCGGGAACCTCAACAAGCCCATTATCCGGGATCCCCAGCCGGTGCCGGCTGCCGACTATGTGGTGATGGAATCCACCTACGGCGACCGCCTGCACGAGACCGGCGAGGACGTGCCGAAGGATCTTTCCGAGATCATCGACCGGACGCTGGCCCGGGGGGGCAATGTGGTCATCCCCTCCTTTGCGGTGGGACGCACCCAGGAGCTTTTGTATTTTATCCGGGAGATCAAGGCGCGTGGCCTGGTAAAAACCAACCCCAACTTTTTGGTGTATGTGGACAGCCCCCTGGCACTGGAGGCGACCCAGATCTACGACGGCGACCTGACCGGCTACGCGGATGAGGAGACGCTGGAGCTGCTGAAAAGCGGCTTTAAGCCCATCAGCTTCCCCGGCCTGAAGCTTTCCCGCACCTCTGAGGAATCGATGGCGCTGAACACCGACCCCACCCCGAAGGTCATCATCGCCTCCAGCGGAATGTGCGAGGCAGGGCGGATCCGGCACCACCTGAAGCACAACCTGTGGCGGCCGGAATGCTCGGTGGTGTTCGTCGGATACCAGTCTGAGGGGACGATGGGGCGGCAGCTGCTGGAGGGACTGTCCTCCATTAAACTGTTCGGCGAGAAGATCGCCGTGCGGGCCGAGATCTGCTCCTTCAAGTTCATGTCCTCCCACGCGGACCGGGACGGGCTGCTGGCCTGGCTGAAGATGCAGGGCGAAAAGCCCCGCAAGGTCTTTATTGTGCACGGCGAGGAAACGGCGGCGCTGAACTTTGCCGAGACGCTGCAGACGCTGGACTACACCGCTGAAGTCCCGCTGTTTGAATCGGAATACAACCTGATGGACGGCGGGTGCCTGGCCAAGGGCCGGGACTTCCCGCGCGACAAGGAAAAACGGGCCTCCGGGGTCAGCGAGGTATTCCGCCGGCTGCTGGCCGCGCTGGAAAAGCTCTCCGGGATTGCCAACGGCTACCGGCAGGGCGCCAACCGGGATGTTGCCGCCTTTACCGAGGACGTGGAAACCCTGTGCCGCAAGTGGGACAAATAACCTTTCCATACCAAAAGCCCCGGGCGAGATCGCTCGGGGCTTTTATCAATCTGGCGGGGATTACTGGCGATAGGTTTGCAGGAACTCGCCGACGTCGGTCATGGCGCGGGACAGCTCCTCGGCCTGGGGCAGCATGACTACCCGGAAGTGATCCGGCTGCGGCCAATCGAAGCCGCTGCCCGGCACCAGCAGAATATGCTTTTGATGCAGCAGGTCCATGGCAAACTTTTTGTCGTCGGTGATGGGGCACTTTTTTAGGTCAATGCGGGGGAAGATGTAAAACGCCGCGGAATTTTTGACCACCGAAAGGCAATCGAATTGCCGCAGAGCACTGACAGCGGCCTCCCGCTGTTCGTAGAGCCGGCCGCCGGGTACCAGCAGCGCCCGGGTGCTATCGGGATCCGCCAGAGCGGCGGGAATGACCAGCTGCGTCAGGGCGTTGCCGCAAAGCCGCATACTGGTAAGCGCCACCATGCCGGCGATGAAATCCTGCGTGATGGCACGCGGACCGGAAACGCACAGCCACCCGCAGCGGAACCCGCAGATCATATGGCTTTTGGAAAGGCCGTTGAAGGTCAGCACCGGTAAATCCGGGCAGAGCGAGGCGGTGGAAACGTGAGTCTTGCCGTCCATGACCAGGCGGTCGTAGATCTCATCCGAGAGGAGGACCAGCTCCTTTTCCCGGGCCAGCGCCACGATCTGCTCCAGCAGCTCACGGGGATACAGGGCGCCGGTGGGATTGTTGGGATTGATGATAAGGATGGCGCGGGTGCGGGAGGTGATCTTGCGGCGGATATCCTCGACATCGGGATACCAGTCGGACTGCTCATCGCAGGTATAAAAGACGGGTTTGGCTCCGGCGATCAGCGTCGCGTTGGTCCACAGCGAGTAGCTGGGGCTGGGCAGCAGGATCTCATCGCCGTAATTGAGCAGCGCCGTGATGGCGAACTGAGCCATTTCGCTGACACCGTTGCCGACGAAAATATCCTCGGGCGTGATCCCCTGAATGCCCTTGGCGGTCTCGTATTCCGCAATGGCGCGGCGGGCGGCGGGCATTCCCCGGAAATCGCAGTAGCCGACCGCGCGGTCGGCGTTTTCCAGCAGCGCCTGCCGGACGCTGGGCGGCATGGTAAAGCCGAAGGTGGCCGGGTTGCCGGTGTTCAGGCGCAGGACGGGGGTGCCCTCCGCAATCATCTTCATGGCCTCGACATAAACGGGGCCGCGGATATCGGAGTGGACCTGCGAGAGTTTTTCGGAACGGATGATCGGCTGCATAACAGAGCCTCCTTACAGAAAGATTTGAAAAAAGATATGTTGTATTGTATCACTATAAAAAGAAAATTACAATCGGGCATACCCTTATTTTATGAAAAAATCGGCGAATGGTGCCGCAGTAACGCCCACGACACCGGCTGAGAATTGACAAAGCAGCCTCTCCGCGGCGGGAGAGGCTGCTGGATGGGCCTGACAGGATCAGCCTTCGGCCGCCTGACGGTTGGTGACGCTCCGGATAACCAGCAGCGTGGCGATCATCAGCACGATGCCGATGGGCAGCACGATGTAGGCATTGGGCACAAAACCGGCAACGACGTAGGTGACGAAGGACACGGCAGCCACCGTTGCCGCATAGGGGAATTGCGTGGAAACGTGGTTGATGTGATTGCACTGAGCACCGGCCGAGGCCATGATGGTGGTATCGCTGATGGGAGAGACGTGGTCGCCGAACACCGCACCGGCCAGGCAGGCGGAAACACCGACGATCATGAGGGTGAAGTCAGCCTTGAACACTTCGGTGACGATGGGGATAAGGATGCCGAAGGTGCCCCAGGAGGTACCGGTGGCAAAGGCCAGACCGCAGGCCACCAGGAAGATAACGGCGGGCAGCAGGCTGTACAGGCCGCTGGAGGCGCTTTTCATCAGGGTGCCGACAAATTCCTTGGCGCCCAGCAGGGAGGTCATGTTCTTCAGCGAGGTGGCCAGCGTGAGGATGAGAATGGCGGGAACCATGGCGCAGAAGCCCTGCGGGACGCAGGACATGGCCTCCTTGAAGGTGATGACGCGGCGGGCGATGAAATAGATGACGGTAAAGACCAGCGCGATGAGCGCGCCCCAGGGCAGGCCGAAGAAGGCATCGCAGTTTTCGAACGCGCCGAAGATCCCGACGCCGCCGGCCAAAACGCCGGAATAGATCAGACCGGTCACGCACAGCACCACCAGGACGACGATGGGCAGCACCAGGTCAATAACGCGGGCACGGGGATTGCTGACCTCCTGCATGGCTTCGGGCTGTTCGCCTTCGGTAAACAGGTCGCCGTTGCGGATGGCGTTGAGCTCATGACGGCGCATGGGGCCGTAATCCATGCCGCTCTTGCAGAGGAACAGAACCATAACGATAGTAAGCAGAGAGTAGAAATTGAACGGAATGGCGCGGACAAACAGTTCAAAGCCGCTGTAATCCTCCACCACGCCGGAGACCGCGGCCGCCCAGGAAGAGATGGGGGCGATCATGCAGATAGGGGCGGCGGTGGCATCGATGAGATAGCTGAGCTTGGCGCGGGAGATGCGGTGGCCGTCGGTCACGGGACGCATTACGCTGCCGACGGTGAGGCAGTTGAAGTAGTCATCGACAAAGATGAGAATGCCCAGCAGGAAGGTGGCAAACATGGCGCCGCCGCGGGTCTTGATGTGCGTCTTGGCCCACCGGCCGAAGGCTGCGGAGCCGCCCGCCTTATTGAGCAGGGCGACCAGGATGCCCAGCAGCACCAGGAACATGAAGATGCCGGCGTTATCGCTGATGGCGGCCACGATGCCGTCATTGAGCAGCGAATCCAGCGCTTCCACATGGAAGCCGGCGTAGAACAGTGCGCCGGCCACCGCGCCGATGAACAGGGAGCTGTAGACTTCCTTGGTGATGAGCGCGAGGCCGATGGCGATGATGGGGGGGACCAAAGCCCAAAAAGTACCGAACATGATGATTTCCTCCTAAAATGAGTATTAAAAAAAGCCATGGAATACATGTGGAATGCATCTCATGACCTATGAAAATCATAGTGTTAAGAAATGATAGCTCTCCACAATATCTGTGACAGTCCGCAGCATATTCTGCTGCGTCCCAGCGGGAGCGCCCTCGGGGGGACGGTCCTGCTTCGGCGGGGGCCCCTTTCTTCCCCCCGGCGCCCCGCGCCGTGTGGAGGGAATACTGATGGATCCCGCGACCTCTACCAAAACAACCTGTATTCAGCTTTTTCTCTTTTATAGCACCATCCCATCTGTTTTGCAAGGGTTTTTTTACATTTTAGCAATAATTTGTGGTTTATATTTGTTTTTAACGAGTAAAAAATGGACTTTTTAGGGGGAATGTACAAGGAAAAGCTGCCGCCCCGCCCCGCTGCGGCAGCAGCGGAAGGCGCCCGCAGGGCGCCGGGCGCGCCGAAGGCGCGCGGCGGGGCGGCAGCCGGCGGCGGGCAGAGGGCCGGCCCGGGACACGAAAGAGCCCCCTGCCGAAGGGGACAGGGGGGCGCTGACGGGTTATTTATTCGTGGTGCAGGATCATCCGGGCGCATTTGTAAACGTCGCCGCACCCGAGGGTGAGGATCAGATCGCCGGCTTCGGCATGGGCGTTTACATAGTCGGCCATCGCCTCGAAGGAGGGCAGACAGACGCAGCCGGGGATCTTTTCGCCGAGATCCTCCGAGCGGATATGGTAGGTGTTGACCTCGCGGCTGCCCATAATGGGAGAGAGAACCACTCGGTCCGCGATGGAAAGCGCCGAGACGAAGTCCTCCAGCAGCAGATAGGTACGGCTGAAGGTGAAGGGCTGGAACACCGCCCAGACCCGCTTGAAATCCAGCTCCTTGGCAGCGGTAAGGGTGGCGCGCAGTTCCGCCGGATGATGGGCGTAGTCATCCGCCACCGTGGCGCCGGTATGGGTTTTGCCCAACACCTCGAAGCGTCGGCCCGCCCCGGTAAAGGCGGCCAGCCCTTCGGCAGTCTGCTCCGGCGTGGCGCCCAGCAGCATGGCCCCGGCGGCGGCCGCGGTAGCATTGAGGATGTTGTGATCTCCCGGCACCTGCAGCCGGATCTCGGTAAGCGGACGGCCCCGGTGCATCAGCGTAAAGCGGCGGTCCAGCCCGCCCAGATGCCGGATCGCAGCCGGATAGTAGTCGTTGGTATCCTCCCAGCCGAAGGAGAAAAACGTTCTCCCCTCCCCTGCCGCTTCCGCTACGGCACGGCAGGTTCTATCGTCGCTGCCGTTATACAGGACGGTGCGGGCCTTGCGGGCAAAGCGGGTATAGCTTTTCATGGCGTTTTCCACCGTGTGGAAATATTCCATGTGGTCGTTATCGATATTGAGGATCAGCGCGATATCGGGGTGCGTGGAAAGGAAGGTATCCCTGAACTCGCAGGCTTCGTAGACGAAGCGCTCGGTTTGGCCGGTACGGCCGTAGCCGCCGATGGCGCGCAGCTTGCCGCCGATGACGGCGGAAGGGTCCAGCCCCGCCGCGTACAGGATCTGCACGATCATGGCGGTGGTGGTGGTTTTGCCGTGGGTCCCGCAGACCCCCAGCGCATCCCCGTACCAGCTGGAGACCGCCCCCAGCATCCGGGCCCGCTCCCACAGCGGCAGGCCGCTTTCCCGCGCGGCGATCAGCTCGGGGTTGGTTTCCATGATGGCGGCGGAATAGAGGATGAGATCGGCGCCCCGGATATTCTCGGCCCGCTGGCCCATCATGACCTGGATGCCCATGGCGCGCTCCAGCTCCACGATGTCGCTTTCGTTATTATCGCTGCCGGTGATGGTATAGCCCCTGCCGTGCAGGATCTGTACCAGCGGGAACATCCCACTGCCGCCGATGCCGATGCAGTGGATGTGCCTGACCCCCTCGGGGATGGATTCGACCGGTTTGTTCATATGATGACCGCCACCTTTTGAAAATTCATACTTGGTATATTATACCCCATTTGCAGGGGGTTTGACAATAGGAGACGCTGTTTCTCCCTTTTTCCATGGTGTCCGGCAGAAATAAGCCCGTCGATTTCACCAACTGGCTTTATTGCGGACGGTTTTATCGTGGTATAGTGAACTTGATGAGCCAAAACTTCCGGGCGGCCCTGTGGGGCTGCCCTTTTGGGCGTGGATACCGACTTGATCCGGGCGCTGCGGCAAGGCCAGCCGTCGTTTTCGGGGAGACGGAGTGGTTGGGGATACTTTTTGCCGCAGGGCGGCGACTGGACTGCATAAGCCGCCGCGCGCTGCCAAAGCTATCATCACAAACAACCGAAAGGAGTTACAGGAATGAACATCACCGATATCCGTATCCGGAAAATTTATGACGACGCCCGGTTGAAGGCGCTGGTCTCGGTCACCATCGACGGCGACCTGGCCGTCCACGACATTAAGGTCATAGAGGGGCCGGAGCGCCTGTTTGTGGCAATGCCCAGCCGAAAGGATGAAAACGGCACCTTTAGGGACATTGCCCACCCCATTACCCCGGAGGCCCGACGGGTGCTGGAGGACGCCATTCTGGACCGCTACCAGACCCATCTGGCTCAGTTGGAAGCGGAAAACGCCGCTTCGCCGCATATTTCCGCCTGAATGAGAATAATGTAACGGGGAGGAGATTATTCTCTTCCCTTTTCCTTTTGTGTGTGGTATAATCAATCTGTACAAAGCGCCAGTACCGCCTGCGGGCGGATGACGAGGTGGAGGGAGTATCGAAAATTCGGCGGATGCCCTCCCGCTGCTGCCACAGCGCAGGCCGGTGCAAAAACACGGGCGACCGTGCAACAAATTACCGGCTGTGGATGACGAACAGAACAGATGTGCCGCCGGGGCGCCGTCCGGCGCCCCGGCGGTATCCCTGCGGAGAGAACGACGGGCGTTCTCCCCTTTGGTTTCGTTATCCTGCCGGTGCAGCCGCTGTACCGGTACGCCGTGCCATAGGGGAAATACCCAACCGGAAGAAGGCTTTTTTCTCGCCGCAGGCATCTGCGAGAAAGGAGTCTGTTTTTTATGTGTGGAATCATTGGCTATTCGGGGGCGGAGACCGCCCGGGAAAAGCTGCTGCACGGACTGGAAAACCTGGAATACCGGGGCTATGACAGTGCCGGCGTGGCGCTGTGGGATCACGGCAGCATCCAAATTATTAAAACGGCCGGACGGCTGACCAACCTGCGGGCCGCCTGCGGCGACCGCTGCCGGGACAGCCGCTGCGGCATCGGGCATACCCGCTGGGCCACCCACGGGATCCCCAACGACACCAACGCCCACCCCCACCGCCAGGGACGGGTCACGCTGGTCCACAACGGCATCATTGAAAACTACCGGGCGCTGCGGGCGCGGCTGGAGGGGGAAGGCTACCGCTTTGCGACCGAGACCGACACCGAAATCGCCGCCGCGCTGCTTGACTCCCATCTGAAAACCGAAGCGCCGCTGGCCGCCATTGCCGCGGCGACGGCCGAAATGGAGGGCGCTTACGCCTTTTGTATGCTGCTGGAGGGCGAGGAGGACACCGTTTACGGCATCCGGCGGGGCAGCCCGCTGATCGCCGCCATTGATGACTGCGGCTGCTATATCGCCTCCGACGTGCCGGCGATCATTGAATATACCCGCCGGTATTACCTGCTGGAGGAGGAAGAGATCGTCCGCGCCTGCCACGGGGAGCTTTCCTTCTTCCATACCGACGGCACCCCCCTGCAGAAAGAGCCGAAAACCGCCAACTGGTCGGTGGAACAGGCCCAAAAGGGCGGCTATCCCTGCTTTATGCAGAAGGAGATCCACGAGCAGCCCCGGGCGCTGGCCGATACCATTGAGGGGCGTACCCGCGACGGTTTTGTCTCCTTTGCGGAGGACGGCCTGCCGGACGGCTTTTTTAGGGACGTGACCAAGCTGTATATTTCCGCCTGCGGCACCGCCATGTACAGCGGCATGGTGGGCAAGGCGATCATCGAAAAGCTGGCGCGGCTGCCGGTGGAGGTGGAGGTGGCCAGCGAGCTGCGTTACCGCGACCCCATCTTTACCCCGGGCTGCGTCGCCATAGTGGTTTCGCAAAGCGGCGAGACTGCCGATACTCTGGCCGCGCTGCGGCTCTTTCAGGAGAACCGGATCCCGGTGATCGCCATCGTCAACGTAGTGGGGTCTTCCATCGCGCGGGAGGCGGACTACTGCCTGTATACCTACGCCGGACCGGAGATCGCGGTGGCCAGCACCAAGGCGTACTCGGTGCAGGTGGCGATGATGTATCTGCTGGGCTTTCGCATCGCAGCGGATAAAGGCGCGCCGGAGGAGTGGCGCCGCGCCCAGCTGCCCAAGCTGCTGAACACCGTCAGCTACCTGCCGAAGGTGCTGGCCATGGAGCCGGAATTTTTCCGCTACGCCCAGGAGCTCAAAAACGCGGAGCATCTTTTCTACATCGGGCGGGGGATGGACTATTCGCTGGCGATGGAAGGCTCGCTGAAGCTTAAGGAGATCAGCTATATCCACAGCGAGGCCTATGCCGCCGGAGAGCTGAAGCACGGGACCATCTCGCTGATCACCGAGGGAACGCCGGTCATCGCGCTGGCGACCCAGCGCCGGCTGCTGGGCAAGATGATCAGCAACGTGAAAGAGGTAAAGGCCCGCGGCGCCCACGTACTGCTGATCACGCTGGAGGGGCTGGAGATCGACCCCGACTGCTGCGATGAGCTTCTGCGGCTGCCGGCGGTGGAGGACGAATA
>SFLS01000011.1 GCA_004554485.1 Oscillospiraceae bacterium
ACAATCAGCGCAAAAACATCCAGCGGGATGCGGTCCAGCCAGGTCAGGTGGATCTCACCATAGCCCGGCCAGTGTCCTGCCGCCGCCATCAGCCAGAAAAAGCAGAGTATGGTCAGGACGGCAAACAGCGCCGTCAGCACGATGATGCTGTCCTGCATATCCAAAAGCCACAGTCCCAGCCGGTACTCGTAGGTGCGGGGCAAAAAGCCCTCCTGCAAAGAGACCGTAACGGTAATATCCTGTCCGCCCACCCGCATATTCTCACTGTCCGTGTACACCAGCTTCGCGTCTGCGGGCAGGGTCGTTTTGCCTAATATCTCTCCGCCCGTCCGGTCGCTCACGGTGATAGCGTAGCCGTTTTCCGGCGGCATGGTCTCATTCAGCCAGGCGCCAAAGTCCTCTATATCCCCCTGCAGAAAAGCGTCATAGCCCATGTACACTTCGTTTCCGATGTCCACGGCCTGGCTCCGGTACAGGTTCTCCCGGTTTGCCGTGCCGCCCGTCAGGTAAACATCCTGTTCGGCCAGGTATACTATCCCCGCGCTGCCTGCCACTGTCAGCACCGCAAACACAAAAAACAGCAGATAGGCCACTACCTTCAGCCCGGTTCGGTCCAACAGTCTTTTCACCCGGGATTCACCTCCATCTTATAGCCCTTACCCCATACCACCTTCAGGTAGCGGGGCTCCGCCGGGTTAATCTCAATCTTTTCCCTCAAATGCCGGATATGCACCGCAATGGCACCTGCGGCGTTCAGCGGAATATCGTCCCATACTCTCCGGTAAATCTCCGCCGGGCTGAACACCGTCCCGGCGTTCTGCATCAAGAAGCGCAGGATATCATACTCCTTGGGCGTCAGCGAAACCGCTTCTCCGTCCACCGTTACCGTTTTGGCGTTATCGTCCAGTTCTATCCCGCCTATTACATAGCTGGTGGGTCGCACCGCGCCGCCGCCCAGCTGTAAATACCGCCGCAGCTGGGAGCGTACCCGGGCCAGCACCTCCACCGGGTTAAAGGGCTTGGTGATGTAGTCGTCCGCCCCGATGTTCAGACCCAGGATCTTATCGGTATCCTCCCCCTTGGCGGTCAGGAAGATGACCGGAATGTTGGAAAATTCCCGCAGTTTGGCCAGCGTTTCCAGGCCGTCCATCTGCGGCATCATGATATCCAGCAGCATCAGGTGTACCTCCTCCTTCGCCGCCAGTGAAAGCGCTTCCCGGCCATTTTCCGCCTTCAGCACCCGGTAGCCTTCCGCCGCCAGGTAGATTTCCAGCGCCGCTGCAATATCCTTTTCATCATCACACACCACGATGTTATACATTCACGCGTTCCTCCTTCACAGGCTCTGTCCCTATCATACGCAATTCGCGCTCACAGCACAAGGGAAAAGCCAAAAAAGCCTAATCAAACATGGGTCAGCTCTCGGGCCGTCACGGTGTGGTGGATCGGCTTCCACTCCACCTTCATAAACAGCGCGGCAAAGGAGACCGGAATATAGGTGAACATGAACAGCGGGAAAGTAAACACCGCCCGGAGCTTCTGCGCCGTTGTGGCGCGGATATTTTTCCACTCGGTAGCGGTGGTGACCGCCCCGATGACAAACAGCATCAGGTACATCCCCAGCAGCGATTCCAGCAGCGAAACCGCCGCAAAGACAATCCCTGCCCCGCTCATTACGCCCAACACCGCCAGCGTGATGTTCACCAGCAGGCTCACCGAGGTCAGCACGATAGCGGGCATAATCGCCATCGTCATATCAAAGCAGCTCCAACTCCCGCGCAGCGTGCCATAGATGAGCCGGCCGCCGTAGCGCTGAAACACCTGCAGATACCCCTTGGCCCACCGAAGACGCTGCCGGCAGGACTGCCGGAAATCCGTTGGCTGCTCGTCGTAGATCACCGCATCCTCGCAAATGGCAATGCGTTCCCCCTGCAAAATGTGGTGGATGGAAAACTGGATATCCTCCACCAGCAGGTGGAAATGCCAGCCGCCGGTTTTCTCCAGGATTCGCTGGGAAAACAGGAATCCGGTGCCGGAAACGGCGCAGCTGCTGCCCAGCGCGCTGCGCGCCCCGTTCAGGTAGCGGCTCTCCCGCAAAAACCACAGGGCATATCCGGCACTAATCCAGTTGCTGCCGTAGTTTTTGCTGTTGCGGTAGCAGGTGATAATCTCACTGCCTGCTGCAAAGCTCTCGTTCATCCGCTCGATAAAGTCGGGGGCCAGCAGGTTATCCGCATCAAAGACCAGATAGGCGTCAAAGCCCTCCGGGTAGTCCTCCCGGATATGATCCAGCAGCGCCTGCAGCGCATACCCCTTGCCGACATACTGCCGGTCAAATCGCTCATACACCACCGCTCCCTTCTGCCGGGCCACATAGGAGGTCGCATCGGAGCAGTTATCCGCGATCACAAAAGTTTTCACCAATGACATATCATAGCTTTGCCGGTTCAAACTATCCAGCAGATCCCCTATGACCGTCTGCTCGTTGCGGGCCGCAATCAGTACCGCATAGCGGTGGGGCGCTGCCGTCGGCAGGGGTTTTCGTTTTTTAAAAAGCGCTACCGGGATGTAGATAAACTGGTAGGCATAGCAGATAAAAAACAGGCACGCAATGATCTGGTTTATGGTCCTCAGCGTTGTTTCCATCGTAATTTCCGCCTTTTCCTTTTGATTTATACCGATTCTCCGGGAAGATGTCGATTGCTTTCTCGCCCACGGCCCGGAACGGCAGACTGGGCTGCCGAATCCATTTTCAGCATACCGTTTTCACCCTTAAGAAACAATCATTGCAGTCTTTAAGATTTGGTTAATCCCTTTGTTTCGCCCTTTTTACGCCATGGGTCCCCTCCCGTTTTCCGCAGTTTCAGACACAGGAATTTTCTTCCTATATTCCAAAGTCTTTTTACAAAAAAATCTTTTTTTCGGTTGCGATTTTCCCTCAAACCGAGTAAAATAGGAAATGCCGGCAGACCCGTTTTCGGGTGCCGGAAAAACATAAAAAAGGAGGTCCCAAAATGGACGCCGGTCCGTATCCCAGTTTGAATATTATCTTCCCGGGCGCGGCGTCAGGCTCAGACGCGCGGCCCGCTTAAGGAGGTGTGCCCATGAGCCAGAATATTTTGGAACTTTTGGCAGAAAAAAAGTACTCTGCCGTCAAGCAGCAGATCGCCCAAATGGAAGAGGTCGACCTTGCCGAGCTTTTTGAGGAACTGGAAAACGAAAACGACCCCGATATGCTCAACAAGCTGTTCCGGCTGCTGCCTAAGGAAACCGCCGCCGAGGTTTTTTCCTACATGGAGCCCGAGATCCAGGAAAAGATCGTAACCTCGCTGACCGACGCCGAACTGCAGAACATTCTGGATGATCTGTTCATGGATGACTACGTGGACCTGGTGGAGGAAATGCCCGCTAACGTGGTAAAGCGGGTGATGCAGAACACCACCCCCGCCAACCGTAAACTCATCAATCAGTACCTTAAGTACCCCGAAGATTCCGCCGGAAGCCTGATGACCAACGAGTACGTCTACTTCCGCAGTGGCCTTACCGTGCAAAACGCCTTTGGGATCATACGGGAACACGGCGTGGATAAGGAGACCATCTACACCTGCTATGTCACCTCCGCCCGCAAGGAGCTGCTGGGGGTAGTGACGGTACGGGAAATGCTGCTGGCCGATCCCGATACCGTTATCGACACCCTGATGGATGTCAACCCCATCCACGTTCACACCCACGACGATCAGGAAGAGATCGCCAAGATGTTCAGCCGGTACGATATGCTTGCCATGCCGGTCGTGGATAGCGAAAACCGTATCGTCGGTATCATCACCATTGATGACGCCGTCGACGTCATTCAAGACGAGAACACCGAAGACTTTGAAAAGATGGCAGGTATGACCCCCAGTGATGATACCTACCTTCGCACACCGGTCATCACGCTGGCGAAGCACCGTATCATCTGGCTGATGGTGCTGATGCTTTCCGCCATGGTGACCGGCGCCATGCTGGAATACTACGAAGCTGCCTTTGTCAGCATTCCGCTGCTGGTCACCTTTATCCCGCAGATCATGGATACCGGCGGAAACTGCGGCAGCCAGGCTTCTACTATGATCATCCGCGGTCTAGCGCTGGATGAGATCTCCCCAAAGGACTTTACCAAAGCGTGGTGGAAGGAGATAAGAGTAGCGCTGCTGTGCAGTATTGCACTGTGTACCGTAAACTTTATCCGTATCCTGATCCAGTACCATGACCCGCAGGTGGCGCTGGTGGTTTCCGGCACATTGATGCTCACCATCTGCATGGCGAAGTCGCTGGGTTGCATCC
Organism: Oscillospiraceae bacterium; assembly: GCA_004554485.1. Lineage (GTDB taxonomy): Bacteria > Bacillota > Clostridia > Oscillospirales > Ruminococcaceae > Angelakisella. The sequence goes on from SFLS01000011.1 coordinate 4,321, forward strand.
TGCCCATTCTGGCAAAGATTTTGAAGCTGGACCCTGCCATTATGGCATCGCCGCTCATCACGACCATCACCGATGCGTTCTCCATTCTGGTCTACTTCAACTTTGCTCTTTGGTATCTTTCCGACCGACTGATATAACCGAAGCACGACTGCCGTCCTATCCCAAGGGCGGCAGTTTTTGTATTTGTAAACTTTTTATGAAACGATTGCTTTACGGAAACGATTATGATATTCTATTAATATAGAAATAATCTGCCGAAAAAGGAGGGCCCCCATGAAAAGAATGACAAGAACGATTGCGCTGCTGTGCGCACTGGTGCTGCTGGCGGCGCTGGCCGGGTGCGGTAAGGACCCCACCTCTACACCAAATCCAACCCCCACGCCGAACCCAACCCCCACGCCGGGATACGAAATGATCGCCGTGACGATGCCGGAGCAGCAGCCCGGTGAAGCAACGGAGAAAATCATTAAGGCGGTTAACGACATTTCCGGGGTGTGGGCATTAAGCGAGGATCGCAACCTGTACCGCATACAGCTTGAAAACAACGAGCCGGATATGAGCACGATGGAGGTGGCGTACCAGAATGTGCAGGATTTTACGCTGGGCTCCTATGGCGAGTATATCGATATCCTGTACACGACCGGTAGACTGGAGTGCTACTGGACCGACTATGACTACGGCGAGCTGCCGGAGCCGTTGGAGGGTGTTGCGGAGATTTCCTACCGCGCGGCACTGATGCAGGACGGCACGGTTCAGTATCACTACGATGGTGCATGGCATTCTATTGAGGATATCAAAGCCAAGAAAATTGCCGGAGATAACAGGCTGCGTGTACTGGTGCTGGATGAAAACAACACCCTGTGGAATTACAGTATGGAGGACGGCAGCCGCATAGAAACGGCGCAGAAGGTGCTTGATTTCAGCCTGTCCCCTGCCAATAAGATGTATTATACCAGCTGCATTTGGTACACCACGGCCGAAAAGGATACCCTTTACTGCCACAGCTATGAGTGGTTTGAGTCGACAACGCCGACCGACCCCGATATACCGCAGCCCAAAACCGAAGAATATCATATTTCCGGCGTGCCGGTCTATGCGGCCCAAGGCTGTGTACTGCTGCATCAGGAAGACGGCAGCTATCTGTTCTTTGCGCCCAACTATGGTGAAAAGCCGGCAGTATTCTCCCTGCCGATGAAGGGCGTTTATGCCGAAGCGCGGATGTGGGACGGTTTCTATATGATCGTCAGCACCGACGGACGGCTGTATTACCATCTGGATGAAAGCACCGACGAACGCAACCCCTACGATGGGGCGGAGTGGGTCTGGACGCTGGGCGTGCAGAACTAAACAGCAGAATAAACGGGAAAGCTCCCCTGCCCTACTGCGGGCGGGGGAGCTTTTGGGTTTGCAGAAACCTCGGGGCGGGAGGGCCGCAGGCCAAACCGTCCGAAGGACGGTTTCAGCGAACGGAGTTCGCTGCGGCGGCGGAGCCGCCGGGCCTGCGGCCCTATGCCCGGTCTCATGCGAATTTTTCGGTTTTCAGGCGGGCAAATAGCTTATCCAGCGGGATAAACAGCACCGCCACCATGATGGCATTGCCGATCCCGTGCATGATATCAAACGGGATGCCGGAAATAAACCATGACAGCGCCATATTCCAGCCGCCGATGAAAAGATAGACCGGCGAGCAAAGCAGTCCGAACAGCATCCCGTACACCGCCGCGACGATGATCCACAGGGGATAACTGCCCCACCGTGCCAAAAGCCGCACCACGGCATACAGGATAATCCAGATGTAGAGGTACATATAGACCCATACATTAAAGCCGTAAAGCAGCACCTGCACCGCCACAAATACATAGATGATCAGCGGGGTAAGCCGGGGAAAATGCAGGGTATACAGGATCAGCAGCAGCGTGACCGGCTCGCAATTGGGAAGAAAGGACATCAGCTGCTTGGCGGCGATCAGCAGGGCGGAAAGCATTGCCGCCAGTACAAGCTCCCGGGTTTTCAGCGGGGCTTTCATTTTATCAGTAGGTGGAAAGCACGATCTGGAAGGCGTCGCCGTCGGCAATGGGGGTCGTATCCACACCGCTGTTCAGCATGTTACCTTCCCCATCGTTAAAGCACCACCACTGCCGCTTGGCATCATCAGCCGCAATGCCGTCTACCGTGGTGACGTACAGGCCGTACTCGCTTTCCGTCCCTTCAATCAGGTTTTCCTGCTCCAGCGCGCCGCGCAGAAACTCCGCGTCGGTATGGATCGTCAGCTCCCTGGTCGTTTCGCCGTCCATAATAACCGCGACGCTGATGGTCTTGGCCCCCTGTTCCGTCTGCGGCTGCCGGTTGCGGTCGACGATGAGCAGGACGGCCGCGATGACCAGCAGCACCACTGCGGCGATGATAAGCACCTTTTTGTTCTTGTTCATTTTACCCTCCTAAAAAAACAGCGGCTGTCCCCGGGAAGGAGACAGCCATACTGACCCGGCGGCGGTTTTGCCCCGCGCCGGGCCTTTGTGCGTTTGACCAATTCCTCGTGGTACATTTGCGGCACCGCAGACAGACCGGTCTTTCGGCTTCGGATCATCGCTTTCCTCCGTCTTCCCGGTTGACCAGTGACATTGTGGAGGTCCGCTCCCCGTTACGGCGACGAGATCGCTCAGGATTTGCACCTGATTCCCTGCCCCTTGGCTGCCAGGGGGCGTCTGCCTGCATCGGATTCATTTGTCGAAAATCAGAATATCACAGAATTACCCTTCCGTCAAGGAGAAAGGAACAGGAGCCCTCTCTACTTGTAATGCTGGTAACTTACTTCGGCGATTACATCAACCATTGAAACAAGCTGAGAGACAAGATAATATGGCAGAAAGATAAATCGGGATTTATTGCATTGCATTGCTGATCCAATTGTCCAGAACCTTCATCTGCGCATCTGTATGGAACCAGTGTTCTCCTTCCTCCATTACGGTGAGTATTGCACCGATCCGATCTGAAAATTCGGATATGGTTTCTCTGGAAGTCAGGTGATCCTTCCCGCCGTACAAAATGCAGGTGGGGATGCTCCATTTGATCGGGTGCTCTCGCACATAGCACAGATACTCCCAAGATAAGGTTTCTCCGAACGCCGTAGGAATTTCTTTTTTTCTTTGTAGCGCATCCTCTGTTACATTTGACCACAGCATCATATCCGTAATCAGTTTTTCCATATTCACAATGGGAGAAATAAACATCGCTTGAGAAATCTTCTTTTCAGCAAGCGAACTCATTGAGAAAAAAGCGCCTATGCTGTTTGCAATCAAAGTAATAGATTCATATCCCTTGCTGTGCAAATCAAAAAACTGCGAAAACTCGCTTTTTGCTTCCCAAGGATTTTGCGCTTGATAGTCAAACCCAATCACATCACTTTCCGCAAAGAGAGGCTGATAATGCTTCGCTTCCTTTGCGCTGCCCCCTTTGCCATGTACATATATGACCAAACGCCTCATATGAGACACTCCTCTACAAATTCCAGTTTCTCTGACTATTGAAAAGGCTTTGCGCTGAACCGACGAAGCTTTATTTCGTTTCAACGAACCAAAATTAAAATACATAAAACCAACACATATTAAATAGGACGGGATAGGTGCCGCAGCACCATGGGCGCTGCAGTGATAAACCACGGGGCAAACCGTTCGGGATGCTCCCGCAGCTCCTGCGTCAGCTCAGCGGCTGTCACCCAGCGCAGCGTCTCGATCTCGCTCGGGTCCGGGTAAAAGGCACCGTCATACTGTCCCAGCAGAACGTGGTCATATTCATACTCATAAAGATCGGCGGCAAAACGGTGATAATAAACAAAGCTGCCGATCTCGCCAAGCGGACAGGTCATGCCCAGTTCCTCAGTCAGGCGCAGCTGCGCTGAGTGTACCGTATCCTCCCCACATCTTGGGTGGGAACAGCAGGCATTGGCCCACAAGCCCCCGGAATGATACTTTCCGGCCGCGCGCTTTTGCAGCAGCAGGCGCTCGCCGTCACAGAGAAACACCGAAAAAGCGCGGTGCAGCAGCGGCGCGGCGTGCGCTTCCCCCTTGGCGGCAGTCCCAATGGGCCGGTCCAGCGCATCGACCAAAATCAGATCTTCCGTTCGTTCGCTCATTGATTTCCCTCCCCAGCAAAAGGGCCGCATCGTCTGCGGCCCCCGGTTTCGTCTGTTACTGTTGTGCGGCCTTTTCCTGCTGAATAAGCAGGCGAACGCCCTCGACTGCCGCCTGGCAGGCCAGCGCGGTGTCATGCTGCTCGGGATCGGGCAATCCCAGCTTTTTGCGCTCCTGGTTCCAGCAGACGTTCAGGATACAGCCGGCACGGGCATCCTGCAGCGTGGCACAGACAATATACAGCGCCGCCGATTCCATTTCGCTGGAAAGGCAGCCGCCCTTCATCCAGCAGTCCCACTTATATTTCAGCTCCGGGCCGACCGGCAGGCGGTCCGGCTCGTGCTGGCCGTAGAAGGCATCCTTGCACTGGACGGTGCCGACATGCCAGCGGGCGCCCAGGTTCTTGGCGGCCTGGATCAGCGCGCAGGTTACATCGTGGTCGGCCACGGCCGGGAACTCGATGGGCAGGTATTCCCGGGTGGTACCCTCCATCCGGATAGCACTGTTGGCAATGACCAGATCGCCGCCCATGACCTTGATATTCATGCCGCCGGTGGTACCGATGCGGATAAAGGTGCGGACGCCGGTCTTGTAGCATTCCTCCACGCCGATAGCGGTGGACGGGCCGCCCATGCCGGTGGACATAACCATAACGGTTTCTCCCTCTACCTTACCCAGCCATGTGGTGTATTCCCGGTGCTGGCAGTAAAAATGCGGCTCATCCAGGAACCGCGCGATCTTTTCCACGCGGCCGGGATCCCCAGGCAGAATAACGTATTTGGCGCCGTGTGTGTCATCAAATCCAACGTGGTACATTTTATCCATTGCCGTATTTCCTCCTGTTATGATAACTGTAAATTATTGATCATTCATTTCTTCCATCAGGCGCTGCTTGGTCTCCCACAGCTTCGGGGAAAGATCAACATAATAGGTGTGCGGGTATTCAAACCGCTTTACCTCGTCCCACAGGGTCTCCATCTGGGCCGCGCAATAGGCGCGGATCTCCTCCAGGCTGGGGGAGGTGTAGCACTGCACCCCTTTGGAAAAAACCTGCACCTGCAGCTTTTCCGCCCGGAAGTTGGTAAGGGTCTTTTTCTTCCAGACATCCTTGGGGTCAAAGATGGTAAGAGGCTTGGTATCATCCACCTCTTCCCCGGCCAACACGATATAATCGGCCAGCGCCTTGCCGTTTTCCCGGCCGTAGAAGCGGTACAGCTCCTTAAAGCCCGGCGTGGTGATCTTTTCCGCCGTTTCGCTCAGCTTGATCTTGGGTTCCAGCTCGCCTTTGGCATTTTCGATGGCGACCAGCTTATACACGCCGCCGAAAACCGGCTCGTTTTTGCTGGTAATAAGGTTTTCGCCGACGCCGAAGGAATCCAGCGCTGCCCCCTGCAGCAGCAGATCCCGAATAATATATTCATCCAGCGAATTGGAGGCCATGATCTTGACATCGGAAAATCCGGCATCATCCAGCATCTTGCGGGCTTTTTTGGAAAGATAGGCCAAATCGCCGCTGTCCAGCCGGATGCTCTTGGGGCGGAACCCGCGGGGAAGTACGACCTCATTAAAAACACGGATCGCATTGGGGACACCGGATTTGAGTACATTATAGGTATCCACCAGCAGACAGCAGTTATCGGGATAGGTTTCCGCATAGGCCTTGAACGCCTCGTATTCGCTTTCGAAGGCCTGCACCCAGCTGTGGGCCATGGTGCCGGAGGCGGGAACGCCCATCATGCGGTCGCTGATGGTGCAGGCGGTTCCGGCGCAGCCCGCAATGTAGGCGGCGCGGGCGCCCAGCATGGCGCCGTCATAGCCCTGGGCGCGGCGGGAGCCGAATTCAACAATGGTACGGCCCTGCGCCGCGCGAATCAAGCGGCTGGCTTTGGTCGCGATCAACGTTTCAAAATTGAAGGTGACCAGCAGCATGGTTTCCACCATCTGCACCTGTTGCAGCGGCCCGCGGACGGTGATGATCGGCTCGTTGGGAAAAATGGGCGTCCCTTCCCGGATGCTCCAGACATCACAGCAGAACTTAAAGTTCCGCAAAAAGTCAAAGAATTCTTCCGAAAAGCAGCCCTTGCGGCGGAAATAATCGATATCCTCCTCGGTAAAGGATAGACTGTTGATATATTCGATGACCTGCTGCAGACCCGCAAAAATGGCAAAGCCGCCGTCTTCCGGCACACGGCGGAAAAAGACATCAAATACCGCGACCTTCTCCTGAATACCGGCGTGGAAGTAGCCATTGATCATGGTGAATTCGTAGTAATCGGTGAGGAGGGTAAGGTTCCGCTCCCTTGTCAGATAGTCACTCATCTTCTTTTTATCCTTTCTGCCCGGTTATGCGGGCCGCAGCGCAGCGTCCTGCGGGACGGTCAGCGTTGCCTGTTCGGTATAGGTCGCAAAGGGTTCCTCCGCTGCCGGATCCTCTTCCTCATGGTAGACCAGCATGGTTAAGGTGACCCCGTAGCTTCCGGCAGCCGGCAGCGTTTCGGGGTAGGCGTTCAGCAGATACTCCCCCGGCTGCAGCAGCGGAGTGGTAAACAGCACCGTGCCGTCCGGTAAGGTATAGCGCACCTGCATGGCGCAATCATTGCCGGGAGTATTCTCCAGCAGGACGGCCAGGCAGCCATCGGATGCCGCCGACAAATTGCCGTTATACAGATACCAGAAGTATTCCGGTGTCGTATTCTGCGGCGCACTTTCGTACCCCGGCAGGCGGCCGGTATGGACAACGGTATCGGCAGATGGCGTTTCCGGGTCGGGCGGCGCCGCCGGCAGCGTCCGCGGCAGCGCAAATGCCAGCAACAATCCGATGCCGACCGCAGCCGCCGCAACCAGCGTGCTGGAAAGGACTTTTGTGACCTGCCGCAACGGCCTCTCCCCCTCTTCCTAAGCAGAACAAAATGTTAGTGATATTATACCGCATTTTGTCCAAAAAGACAACAGGCAGAAAAACAAATCCCCCGACCCAACCTGGGACGGGGGAAAGAATTACGGAGACTCGATGGGACTGCCGGCTTGCAGCTGATTGTCTGCGGGAAGCAGGCCGTCTACCTTGCCGCCTGCGTTGAACTCGGTGCCCGGCAGGTCGCTGATGGTAATGGTGCTGACCGCGTACAGATAGAATTCCTTGCCGTTTTTGCGCAGCTCATACAGCATATACTTGGAGGGCGACTCTTCCAGATTGCCCTTGCTGTCGTAATTGATGCTGAGAACGGTGGTGGGCGGAACATATCCGACCGTCAGCTCACAGCTTTCCTGCTTGGCAGTGATCTTTTCCACCCGGGGCGTGGCAAAGCCGGTCATGGCAATAATGGGAACATGATAGGAGGTAATCTCACTGTCGTACTGATAGGCGTTTTCCATATCGCCGATGGTCCTGTGCTCCAGCTTGACCTCCGGACCGAACAGGCTGGCGGCCTGCGCGTCCACGTCCGCAGCCGGAATGATCAGGCGGCCGTATTCGTCGTATTCATAACTGCCGCGCCGCTCCCCCAGCATGCAGGCCCACAGGCTGCTTTGCAGCAGAAATTCATTATCGCAGGTAGTGGGGTCGGAAAAATCGGGGGGATCGAACATCACCACCGGAAGCAGCATCTGCTCGAACTTGGTTTTTTGAGCGGTATTATCTGCCAGGTCGCGGGTCAGGTTGTAGCACCACATAAACACGGTCGCCAAACCGATCAGGCACAGCAGAATAAAAACGAGGCCAATGGGCGCCGCATAACGGTTCCGGGCGTGCGTTTTCTCTGTACTCATAACAGGTTCCTTTCATCGGGTGGGTACCATGCGTCAGGCCTTTTTCTCTTCGGGTTCGGGACGCAGGCATACCCGCATCTTTTTTATTTTCTGCTCTTCCATCTCCAGCACGGTAAAGGAAAGCCGGCCGAGATCAAAGGTCTCGCCTTCGGTGGGGATATGCTCCAGAACCGAAAGCGCCAGGCCGTTCATGGTATCGTAGTCATCCTCCTCAATATCAGAGGGGTGATAGTGAATCTCATCCAAAAAGTCATCCACCGGCATATCGCCGCTGATCTCATAGGTATCGGGCGTTACCTCGGTAAATTCGGTCACGACCTCATCGCGCTCATCGTAGATCTCACCGACCAGCTCCTCCAGAACATCCTCCATGGTGACGATGCCCAAGGTGCCGCCGTAATCATCCATAACCACCGCGATATGCACCTTTTCACGTTGGAATTCCGAAAGCAGACGGGCGATCTTCATGCTGCGGTGGACATACATCGGCTCGGACATCAGCTTTTTAAGGTCAAAGTTTTTATTCATCAGGGCCGCCTGCAGAATATCGCGGGTATGAACTACACCGATGATATGATCCACCGTTTCGGAGTAGACCGGGATGCGGGAAAAGCCCTCTTCGGTAATGACCTTCATCACTTCCTCCGGGGTGGATTCCACATCCAGCGCCACCATATTGACGCGGGGTGTCAGGATATCCTCCACGGTGGTATCGTTAAACTCCAGGGCAGACTGGACCAGTTCCTTTTCCTGCTCCTCCAGCACACCTTCCTCTTCGATGGTGTCCAGCATATACATCAGTTCCTGCTCGGTGATGGTGGGCTGCTCATCCCCCTCCTCTTTTTTCCGGAAGGGCTTCATCAGCCGCAGGAACAGCCAGCTGAGCGGCGTAAATGCGACCATAAGCACCCGCAGCGGCCCAGCGAAGGTCATGCAGAGCTGCTCGGCATTGGTTTTGGCAAAGCTTTTGGGAAGGATCTCCCCAAAGGTAAGTACCGCAAGCGTGGAAATGCCTGTGGAAATAGCAACGGCATAGTTGCGAAAGTAAAACGAAACAGCCACCGTAACCAAAGAGGAAATGGCAATATTCACCAGATTGTTGCCGATCAGGATGGTGGCGATCAGTTTATCGTACTGCTCGGCCACCTTTACCGCCTGGACGGCGCGCTTGTTGCCGTCCTCCGACATGGTGCGCAGCCGGATCATATTGGCCGCGGAAAAGGCGGTCTCGGAAGCTGAGAAAAAGGCTGATAGTATCAACAGAACCAAAAGTAACAGATAGGTTGTACTGTCTATACCGTCCAAAAAAAACACACACTCCTTGTTGATGTCAAAAGCTCGCTATGCTAACAGACAGCCCCATTGTAGCAAAAAGCGTCGGGGGCGGCAAGCGCCCGGGGCGAAAGTTCAAGTATTGTTCACAGGATGCTCAAAAAGCGGGGCATGAGTCAACGGCTCCCCTGCCCCGCTTTGCCAGACTGATTATGCTCTGCCTTCCTTTTTGGCCTCCATCTTTTCGATGGCATCCTTGCGGGAAAGGTTGATGCGGCCCTGCTGGTCGATCTCGGTAACCATCACGACAACCTCGTCGCCGACGGATACGACATCTTCCACCTTTTCGACCCGTCTGGTATCCAGCTTGGAGATATGGACAAGGCCTTCCTTGCCGGGAGCAATCTCCACAAACGCGCCGAAATTCATCAGGCGGGTGACGACGCCTCTGTAAATCGCGCCGACTTCCGGATCGTTGACAATGGTTTCGATGATATCGACGGCGGCACGGCAGTCATCAATATTGATGGCCGAAATGAAGACATGGCCGTCATCCTCGATATCGATTTTAACATTGCACTCGGCACAGATCTTCTGGATGGTCTTGCCGCCGGAACCGATCACCTCACGGATCTTATCCGGATCGATGGTCATGGTCAGCATCTTGGGCGCGTACGGGGAAAGTTCGGGCCGCGGCGCCGGGATCGCCTTGAGCATCACTTCATCGAGGATATAGTTGCGGGCCTTGTGGGTCTTGGCAAAGGCCTCCTTGATAATCTCAGGCGTCAGACCGTCGATTTTCAGGTCCATCTGAATGGCGGTAATCCCCTTCTTGGTACCGCCGACCTTAAAGTCCATATCGCCGAAGAAATCTTCGACGCCCTGGATATCCACCATGGTCATCCAGCGGTCGCCCTCGGTGATCAGTCCGCAGGAGATCCCCGCAACGGGCGCTTTGATGGGAACACCGGCATCCATCAGGGCCAGGGTAGAGCCGCAGATGGAGCCCTGAGAGGTGGAGCCGTTGGAGGACAGCACCTCGGAAACCAGACGCAGCGTATAGGGGAATTCCTCTACGCTGGGGATAACGGGCTCCAGCGCGCGCTCGGCCAGGGCACCGTGACCGATCTCACGACGGCCGGGGCCGCGGCTGGGGCGGGTTTCACCGACCGAATAGGAGGGCATATTGTACTGATGGATATAGCGCTTGGAGGTCTGCTCGTCGATGCCGTCGAGAATCTGCGCTTCCCGGACGGTACCGAGGGTGGCGATGGTCAGCACCTGGGTCTGGCCGCGGGTAAACAGGCCGGAGCCGTGTACGCGGGGAATCAGGCCGACTTCCGCCGCCAGCGGACGGATCTCATCCATCGCGCGGCCGTCCACACGTTTGCCGTCATCCAGCAACCAGCGGCGCACAACAAACTTCTGCAGCTTGTAGATGCACTCATCCAGCATGGCGCCCTGTTCGGGATACTGTTCGTCATACTGGGCGTGCAGCCGGTCATAGATGGGGCGCATCCGCTCATCGCGGATATTCTTGTCGTCGGTATCCATCGCGAAGCGCACATCCTCGATGTACTCCTCCTTGATGGCCTCAAACAGATCGTGATCGATCTCCTGCGATTCAAAGGTAAACTTGGGCTTGCCGATCTCGGCCTGGACGCTCTTGATGAAAGCGACCATCTTCTGCACCTCGGCAAAGCCCATCATGATGGCCTCCAGCATGGTGTCGTCGTCCACCTCGTTGGCGCCGGCTTCGATCATACAGACCTTTTCGGCGGTGCCGGCGACGGTCAGCTGCAGGTCGCTCTTCTGACGCTGCTCGGCATTGGGGGTCAGGATAATTTCGCCGTCCACCAGGCCAACGTTGATGCCGGCAATGGGGCCGTTCCAGGGGATATCGGAGATAGAAAGCGCCATGGAAGCGCCGATCATACCGGCAATCTCCGGCTGGCAGTCGGGATCGACCGAAAGGACGGTCATCACGACCGAAACATCATTGCGCATATCCTTGGGGAACAGCGGACGGATGGGACGGTCCACCACGCGGCTGGAAAGGACAGCCTTATCGCTGGGACGGCCCTCCCGCTTAAGGAAAGAGCCGGGAATTTTGCCGACGGCATACAGCTTCTCTTCAAAATCTACCGAAAGCGGCAGAAAATCGATGCCGTCACGGGGCTTGGCGGAAGCGGTGGCATTGACCAGCACGGTGGTCTCGCCGTAGCGGACCAGCACCGAACCGCCGGCCTGGCAGCACATTTTTCCGGTTTCAAAGGTCATTTTGCGTCCGGCGAACTCGGTTTCAAACACGCGGAAATTTTCAAACATCTTTTCTACTCCTTACTTTACGTCTTTTCCTGCAGCGCAGGGAGGTTTCACCGGCGGCATCCCCGCTCCGTTTTAGCAATAAAGCCTTCCGCCGAACGCCTCTCTCACGGGTTCGGAAGAACGATTCACTGCTAAACGCGAGGGCTGAGGGCGTGCTGCCGTTTTGAACAGAGAAAAGGGGCCAAAAACCGGCTAAGAGGGCAGACGGAATGATCCCGCCTGCCCTCCGGCGATTCAAATTACTTACGCAGACCCAGCTTGGCGATAATCGCGCGGTAACGCTCGATATCCTTCTTTTTCAGGTAATTGAGCAGGTTTCTGCGATGTCCGACCATTTTCAGCAGGCCGCGGTTGGAATGGAAATCCTTAGGGTTCTGCTGCATATGCTTGGTCAGGGTATTGATGCGGCTGGTGAGTACGGCGATCTGTACTTCGGGCGAGCCGGTGTCGCCTTCGTGGGTTGCGTACTCGGTAATGATCTTGTTTTTTTCCTCTTTGAGAATCATGTGTTTCACCTCATAAATTATTTACGCCAAGGCCCAGGCAATGGGGCGGTGAAGTTCCCACAAAAGGAACATCCCCGAAAGCCGAGACCCGGTCATATCAATTTGGTATTATAGCATACATTGTTACCGCTGTAAAGTGTTTTTGGGCGGAATTTTACTGCTTTTTCCGTCGGTTTTGGGCGGAAAGCACCGTGGAACGAAGCAGCATGGTAATGGTCATTGGCCCTACCCCGCCCGGGACCGGTGTCAGATAGCCCGCCACCCGGGAAACGCTTTCAAAATCCACATCACCGCATAGTTTGCCCGCCTGGTTGCGGTTCATTCCCACATCGATGACGACCGCTCCCGGCTTGACCATATCGGCGGTGACAAAGCCCGCCTTGCCTACTGCCGAGATCAGGACATCCGCCCGGCGGGTAACGGAGGGGAGCTCCCGCGTTTTGCTGTGGCAGACCGTAACGGTGGCGTTGCGGTGCAGCAGCATCAGCGCCATCGGTTTGCCGACGATATTGCTGCGGCCGATCACCACACATTCCTTGCCGGTCAGATCCACCCCGGCGGAATCGATCAGCGTTAAAATCCCGCTGGGGGTGCAGGGGGCAAAGAAATAATCGCCGATGACCAGCCGGCCCACATTCTGCGGATGGAAGGAATCCACATCCTTCGCCGGATCAATCGCCGAAAGGATCTCTTTTTCATCCAGATGGCCGGGCAGCGGCAGCTGAACCAGTATGCCGTCGATCTCTTCCCTGCCGTTCAGCTCCGTGATAAGGTCCAGCAGCGTCTGCCGGTCGGTATCCGCCGGCAGAGTGTACTGCTCGGAGTGGATCCCGAGTTCCTCACAGGCACGGTGCTTGTTGCGGACATACACCTGAGATGCGGGATCCTCCCCCACCAGGATCACCGCCAGGCCGGGAATGATCCCCCGGGCCCGCAGGGCCGCGACCTGCTGCTTCAGTTCCTCCCGGCAGCGGGCCGCAACCTGCTTTCCGTCAATGATCTTCGCGCTCATTCTGCTGCTCCTTTGTCTCCTGTTTGGCTTGGCTGTTCTTTTTGGCTTTCGCGGCGGCCCTGGCGTCGCCTTCGGCAATGCGGTCACGGCTCTGCTGCGTATCCACATAGCGGCCAAGGGTGATGCGCGGCTTTTTCTGCCCCTCGATATATTCCAGCGTCATCGGCTTCTTGCCGAGGGAATGGAAATAGATGAGCAGCGCCGTTCCAAGCAGGAACAGAATGCCGCCCAGCGCCTGAGAGACCCGAACCGGTCCCCACATCAGGCTGTCGGTACGCAGACCCTCTATAAAAAATCTCCCCAGGCCGTACCATGCCATGTAACCCAGTGCGATCTGACCGTCGTAGCTGCGGCGCGGGAACATCCAGAGCAACAGGATCGCCACGCCGATAAGGCTCCAGACCGATTCGTACAGAAAAGTGGGATGCACCGGCAGTGAAGGATCCACCACGATCCCCTGTGCATACAGCTCTGCCTGATGACGGGAAAGATAATCGGCAATGGGAGCGGAGGTCATCCCCCAGGGCAGGGTGGTATTGCAGCCGAATGCTTCCATATTAAAAAAGTTCCCCCAGCGGCCAATGGCCTGCCCCAGCAGAACGCCGGGAAACGCGGCATCCATCACCGGCAGCAGCGGCAGCTTTTTGATCCGGCAGACGAGAAAGGCCACGAGGACCGCCCCGATAATACCGCCGTAAATGGCCAGCCCGCCGCCCCGCAAATTAAAGATCTCCGCCGGATTATTCTTATAGCTATCCCAGCGGAACGCAACATAATAGGCCCGGGCGCCCACGATGGCGCCCAGCATGGCCCAAAGGATCACATCCAGCCCCTCATCCGGGTGAATCCCGCAGCGACGGTTATGAGAAAGGTAGACCCAAAGGCCCATTGCGAAAGCGACCGCGATGATAATGCCATACCAGTAAATATTAAAATTACCGATGGAAATTGCCACCCGGTCGACCGGAAACTCCAACCCCAAACCGGGAAACCGCAGAATATCCACTGCTTCACATCCTTTTGCGAAAAATTTCATTTATTATAACACATATTATGATGGCTTACCATGCCCTAACCGATAAATTTTTGTTTCATTCTGCCGGATATATGTTATAATGGCTGAAAGACTTTTCTATTCAACATAAGGGAGCTGTTTGTTCGCTATGACGGAACTACTTACCCGCCTGTTTATCCGGGACAGAGAAAATGTGCAGGACCCCGCCGTACGGCAGCAGTACGGTACGCTGAGCGGGTTGGTCGGCATCTGCCTGAATGTGCTGCTGTTTATCGGCAAGCTCATTGCGGGTGCCGTTTCCGCTTCCATTGCCATCACCGCAGACGCCTTCAACAACCTGTCCGACGCCGGTTCTTCCATCGTCACCCTTATCGGCTTCCGTCTGGCGGGGCAAAAGCCGGACCGCCACCACCCCTTTGGCCACGGACGCATTGAATATCTTTCCGGGCTGGCCGTTTCGGTCGTCATCCTGCTGATGGGGTTTGAGCTGGGCAAGACCTCCTTTGAAAAGATCCTGCATCCCGTGCCGACGGAATTTTCCTGGGTTCCCTGTGTCATCCTGCCGGTCTCCATTTTGGTCAAGGGCTGGATGTGCCTGTTTAACCGGAAGCTCGGCAAAAAGCTGGATTCCGCCGCCATGATGGCCACTGCCGCCGACAGCCTGAGCGATGTGGCCTCCACTACCGTGGTTCTTGTCGGCACCCTTGCCGGTCACTTCTTTAACCTGCAGCTGGACGGTTATTTGGGGATTTTGGTCGCGCTGTTCATCCTGTATACCGGATTCGGCGCCATGAAGGATACCGTTGACCCCCTGCTGGGCCGCGCGCCCGAGCCCGAACTGGTCGAAGAAATCCGCCGGCGCGTCATGGAGCCCACGGAGATTTTGGGCCTGCACGATCTAATTGTCCATGACTACGGCCCGGGCCGGCTGTTTGCCTCCCTGCACGCCGAAGTGGACTGTAACGGGGACTTTGCGGCCATTCACGATGTCATTGACCGGATAGAGCGACAGGTCCAACACGACCTGGGATGCGAGCTGTGCATTCATATGGATCCCATTGCCGTGGGGGATGCGCAAACCGCCGAGGCAAGGTCCGTGATAGCCGAATTGTTGGCGAAGATCGACCCCCGGCTGACGATGCACGACTTTAGGATGACCAGCGGGCCGGAGCACACCAACCTGATCTTTGATGTGGTGCGACCGCTGGATGCCAAATATACCGCCGAGGATCTGGAACAGCGCATTCAGCAGGAGGTCGCTGACCTGGCGGGCAACTATTACGCCGTAGTAACGGTAGATACCCCGCGAGTATAAGAGCGTAATAAATAAGCCGGAGGCCCCTAAAAGTTTCCGGCTTATTTTTTATATTTCTTCTTCGGCAAATGGCTTTCCCGCCAGTACCACTTCCCGGATAAAACGGAAGGTTTCTTCTTCCCCTTTATCCCGCAGCATCGTCAGGACAAAACGAAGCTTACGGGCCGTTGCCGGGTGCATCCAGCGGTTATCCCCCGCTTTCAGCAGATACTCCAGCGGCGCGCCGGATTGATACCGATCCCCCAGGTAGGTCCGGCTGGCGGCGATGCGGTCCATGCACATCTCCACAAAAAACTCCGTCGGCATTTCCAATGGCTCATACTGCCGTGTCACAGGGCTCACATCAGTCCAATATTCAAAATGATGGCGATTGCGGCCCTTGTGGTGCATCCACGCCAGAGAATAACCCTGCTCCCGACGTTCCTGCTGGGTGGGGCTGAAGCTACCCTGGTAGTATTTTGCGCCCCGCCAGAACTCTGTCGGGGAATACTTGGAAAGGTCGTGGGTAAGCCCGCGCCAGTACAGCCCTACCGCAAAGCAATATTTCCGCACCAAATGACGGTGATGGGTAATGGTTTTAAAATGTGCCAACGGGCGCACAGCCGTCCCTCCTTCTCACAACCGTCTTTTTCGCTTTTATTATAAACCCACAGCCAAAGGATTGCAAACGCCTTTACAAAACGCTATAATGGATAGCATCCCTGCAGAAAAGGAGCCTACGGTTATGACTCAAATCCAGAAGAAATACATCGTCAAGGTGCCGGCGGGCAAAACCACCAACGATTTTCAGTTCGATGCGCTGCTGCCGGCCTTTCGGAAATATTGCAGCAAGGTAGCGCAAAACCAGGCCACCCGCATCGCCTGTTACCAAAGTACGCTGGAGCTGCCGCAGGATATGAGCTGGGCCATGCTGCTGGAGGATGTGACCGATACGTTTGCCGAATGCCTGGGCTATATTGAGCGAATCAACCGCATCCCAACTGATGAGGACGGGAAGTTCCTGCTGCCGCGCAGCATATACGAGGATTTTCGGGTGCTGAATGAGCTGATGAGCGGCGTCGGCCCCGCGGCCTGGAACCAGTGGGACGAAACTTCCAAACTCTACTGGAAAAGCTGCGTTCCGCGGATGCGTATGCTGCTGCAAAACGGCAAGCCCACCGAATGATTTTTTTCGCTATTTTGGAAAAAGGTCTTGATTTTTAATGGGGCATATGCTATTATAATCAAGCTGAAACGATTGTTTTGACAAAAATCTGGGTGTGGCGCAGGTGGTAGCGCGCTACCTTGGGGTGGTAGAGGCCGCTAGTTCGAGTCTAGTCACTCAGACCAGCCGGAGTATTCCTTTGGAATACTCCGGCATTTTCTTTTCCTCTTTTTCACTGCCTTTTCATCCCAAGCAGGTAAAAAGGGGGAAGCTTTTAATGCTCGCGCCACATACGATGCCCTTTTGGTGAATCGCCAGCCGCAATATAAGCAAAAAGCAAACGGAAGACCCTGCCGGGCATAACCGTTTGCTTTTTTAGGTTATATATCGTTTCGGCAGCGGCCCTGCATACTTCCATGGCATTTCAGCCTAAGGATGGCTCCGTCCGCACCGCCTGCACGACCCAGCGTGTGGAATACCCTTTTCCGGTACAGGTGACCAGCGTCAGAACCGGCTCCGTTTCGGTCGGTGCAATCCCGGTGCGGATCACAGAGCAACCCCCGCTGCGCTCAAGCATTTTCTGCCTTTGAGAAGGCTCCTCGATCCCTGGTGTAAAGAGTATTTCCTTTACGTCCGCCTCGTATGCCGCAAAAATATCATACCGGTAGATGCCGCCGGCATTTATGATGTATATGCCGGGTGAGGTTTGCCAAAAAGAAGTCTCCTTATAGTTGTGCAGGGAGCCAAACATGGAGCCGTTACGCATTCGGTGCCCATATATCAGGGAGTTGAAGTCGCTGAAGGAAGCACTGTTCCGATAATCCAGAAAAATAGCGCCGGTGGAGTTCTTTTCCCGTTTCCAGGTGTGTTTTAGATAGTACTCATTGTCCTCTGTCTGCATCAGCGGGTAGGAGATCCCGGTACCTGGGATCAGGATCCACCCGATGACCTCCGGGTTAATCTGCTGCAGGGCGGGCAGATCGATCTCCCGCAAGGTCTGCCGCAATGCGCTCTCCTCCGGCAGCGCCGACGCCGACGTCGATTCCGCTTCGGCCAAGCCGGCCAGCTGCCTTGCCTCACGGTAATCGGCCGCTCCCCGGTCATAATCCAGCTGCTGGCGCACCATTCCCACCAGCCCGGCCGTCACAGACAGGGCTAACAGCAGCGCAGCGCCTGTTCGCAGCTTCCCTTTCATGCATCTATACCTCCTTCTCTTGCGGTCGATTTTCCTCCCGGGGGGCCGATCAGAGCCGGACACAGCAAAAACCGGGGCCTCGGAAACATCGGGGCCCGGTCTGCTGCTGTGAAGCGGTCTGCTTACTGCGCTTTGCCGCGGCGCTTTCGCTCTGCAAGCGCTATGCCCAGCAGGTCAAAGCCGGCCAGTAGGCTCTGTGCTTCCCAGACGGCGGAAATATCATCGGTTCTGGGAACATTTTCTTCGGGGGTCTCCTCGGAAGGGTCGTCATCCCCCAGAGGGATCACAGAAGCTTTTGTCTCCCATATTTTTTTCCACTTCAAACGGCTCTCGTCCTCGGTAACGGTGATTATGCTGAGTTCTGCCATGATCTCTTTTGTGGTGATGGTGTCGGTACGCTGCTGCGTTTCGATATCGGTCACCGATTCGGTGTATTTTGCCCCCACTACCGTTTTAACCGCCTCCGGTTCGGTAACACGGAAAGCCAGGTCGACCTGCAGATTGACTGCCTGTGTGCTGCCCGCGGTGGAAAGCCCGACGAAAGTCTGGGATGAGGTCTCACCACGGAGTTCGGAGGAAAACAGATACACGCCCTCATCCAGATACTGCGTGCCGGAGAGGTTCAGTGTGATCTTCGTGCCGTTGGCCATTTCCAGGTCCCGAAAGGTATAATCGCCGTTGCTGGCGGTAAAATCCACTTCCCCCGCCTGCGCCTGCCCGGCGATACGCCCGGTGGCAAGCACCTTTGTGGGGTCAGCCGCATCGATGACCCGCACGATCAGATCACCGTTAAGCTGGTTATGATCGACCTGCAGCGCAAAGGAGACATCTGTATTGTAAATATCCTCGCCATCGGCGGTTTTCTGTACGGCGCCCTGGGCGTCCGTTACCTTATTCTTGACGGTGATGGCGGCTCCTTTGATATCGGTGGTCTGCAGGATATCGGTCGCCGTATCGACGGTCTTATTCATCAGGTAATCGCTGACCAGCAGATCGTAAAGCGCGTTGGCGACGATCCACTCGCTGCTGTTGAGGAGATTCTGTGTCCCCCCCGTCTTATAAACGCGGATGGGGTCCTCAAAGGGCTCGTAGAAAGCGCTGCTGTCGCCGCCTTTTCCGCTGCCGCCACCGATAAAATGTCCTTCATCGTTATGACCGAACTTCCACAGCGCCGCCTGCGTCGCCGTAAGGGCCAGGCCGTCATCCAGTGTATTGAAAAAACTGTCATCCTTCCCCCGCAGCGCTTTTACCGAATCCGGCGCGTTATCATCGTAGCGCGCCTCTTTCAGCAATGCACGCATCGCCTCGATGCTCCCCTTTTCCGGGTCTGCGGCGCCTTTGGCTGTTACGGTACCCCAGTAGCCGTTTTCCGCAATGGCCCGGATATGCTCCTTCACATTCGGGTCGGCGCCAGGGTAAACATAATAGTCGGCGTCTTCCAGGTTCTTCATTTGATAGTTGTAGCCGGGGCGAGCGGTCGTGGACAAATCGGCGCAGTATACATAGTACGCTACATCGCCGCCCCTCTCATCCTTGCCGACCAGCTTGAACTGATGCGTGGAATAATTGGCACCGCTCCCGCCGCCGAGATCAACACGCACCATGCCGGTACTGCTGACACCGTAGCCGATATATTGCAGCCACCCTTCACGGGGATCGGCGCTGTCGGCCGACGAGGGCCAGTCATTGCAAAGGTGCCTGACATTCAATTCGGAATCAGGCGTTCCGGTACCGTCCGAGAGAAGCCTCCCATCCGGTGTGATCAGGACCGGTACGATCCTGCCGTTGCCTTCCCCCGTTTTTACGTCGCACATTTCCGCCCAAACCACGCGGGCGCCGTTCTGTACCTCTATTTTTTCTCCGGCAACGGTTACGCCGCGCGTATAGGCCGTGACTGTTTGGGAAGTCACCCGATCGGCGGCCACGGTCGTAATTCCGGATTGGGGCGTTAATTTTGTCGTTATCGTTGTTCGGGTGCCGAATACACACTCGGATTGGGTGGAGATCTGCTTTGTTCCATCGGCACTGCATACCGTTTTTGTAGTCCGGTAGCCGATGACGGTCACACCGTCCTCCTCGTCATACAGCTCCTCCACCGTAGTGGTGGTCCTGCGGTCGCCGCTTATTTCCTCCCGGCTGCCGACGGTGTAGCCCTCCGGCAGGGTGATCCTGGTCTCAGTCTTTTCCTCGGCTTCCGGCAGCTCCCCATCCGTCATTGTTTCGGGCTGGCCGGATGAAACATCGTGGGTCTCGGTCCTGTCAACAGCTTTAGGCCCGGTGACCGTCACCGTTTTGGTATAGCCCACGATATTATTGTTACGGTCCTTTTGCACCTCGTACCGGGTCGTTGTTACCGCGCCGGTATCCGGGTCTGTTTCCTGCCGGTCCACAAATGTCGTTTCCGAAAGCAGCCTGCTCCAGTCTACGGCGTCGCCCTCGGCCGTGTTGGTGCTGCCGGGCGTTACGGCAACGGATACCTCGCCGTAGTCCACGCCGTATTGCAGGCTGATGGCTTCGCTGCCCCCGACCGGCTGCGGGTCTCTGCTTCCTTCAGTCAGGTCAACTTTATTCTCTTTCACCGGATCGGACCAATCTCCTTGCTCCGTTTCGGTTTGGGATAGGGTCTTTTCTTCGGTTTTGGTCTCCGTTTCGGTTGTGGCAGTCGTTTGCTCGCCCTGCTCACAGCCTTCGGTTCTGATCCATTCCCCATCGTTGGTGATCTTGGTTTCCCGGCTTTGGCTTTCTCCCGTCACTGTGGTGACCGTGCCTTCCTGTCCCGGTTCGGCCCCTTTCGGGGTCGTGCCCTCCCAGGTTTTTTCCGTCCTGGTGGTCTGCCGGCGTTCCCCGGTCTCTTCATCCTGAACGGGGTCCTCCCTGGTAATGGTAATTGTGATCTCCGGGTCCTGCGCCGTACCGCTGCCGGTCGTTGTTATCATACTGCCTTCTTCTGCCCACGCCCCGACGCTGAGCAGGCTGACACACAGGCTCAGCGCCAGAATACAGGAGAACGCTTTTTGCATCTCTTTTGCCATTACTTCCATCTCCTTTCCGATATGTAAAAGAAGCGTGAAATACAGGCCGCGTGCGTTCCGCTTGCGGTCTTTGCTTTTTTCCTTCTCCCCGTCATTTCTGCCGGTTTATGTTAAACGGTATTTCTGCTTTGACTTGTTCCCCGTTTTCTCTGCTGTGCAGGCGCGCCGGCAGAGGTTTTCATTCGCATTCCGTTGCAGGGCTGTTCTTCTTCCATCCAACCGTTCTTCCCTTCTGTTCGGATGAATCCGGCCGGTCTCCCACCTCCCATCGAGCAATAAAACGAACCTGCCGCATCTGTTGGGGACGAAGCACTCCTGCGAATCAGCCGCCATTTCGTCGCCCGATCCGCAGGGGGTTTTATCGCTCATGCCCTCCAATATAGCACAGTCCATTTCCATAAAAAGGGAGAATGTGTCGCCGGGTATGTCAGAAAAACGCCGATTTTTGTCGTGCGCTTCTGCGGCGCTTTATGACCATGCGTCATTATCTTGCCCACGACAAACGGCCGCTAATCAGGCCGGTAGGCTCTGCGTTTTTCTTTGCGCCGGCGCCGCTTTCAGTTTATGCAACAGAGGACGTCTTTGCTTTTCGCCGATTGATGCGAAAAGGGACAAAAAAGAGCGCCGGGCAGTTCATCCTGCCTGACACTCTTTATATCCTATTCCGTTGTGTTTATCTTGCCAGCAGCCGCTTCAGATGGCTCCTCAGCCCTGCGGCATCCAGTCCCAGTCGGTGCAGCTGCTCGCGGCGCTTGCCGTGGTACAGCCATTCATCCGGCAGCGCCAGCGTGTGCACCGGACAGCGGCTTTGCTGTTCGGCGGCAGTCTGCTGCACCAGACTGCCCAGCCCTCCAATACGGGCGACCTCTTCGTAGACAACGATGGGGCGCTCCTCCCCCAGCAGAGTTTGCAGCATCTCCCCATCGAGGGGCTTGAGGAACCGGGCATTGACCAGCCCCATTTTGATGCCGTCATGGGCCAACAGCGCCCGGGCCTCTTCCGCTTCCGCTACAAAATCCCCGTAGGTGATCACCGTAATATCCTGTCCCGGATACAGCCGCTCCCATCGACCAAGCGGCAGCGGTTCCGGCAAGATCTCCCCTTCCGGAATGGTATTTTTGGAATACCGCAGCAGAAAGGGACATTCTGCGGCAAAGCCGGTCGCCAGCAGGCGGGTCGATTCGGTTACATCCTTCCCCTGCGCCAGTACAATCCCCGGGACCGGCAGCAGCAGCGAAACATCGTAAATGCCCTGATGAGAAACGCCGTCTTCCCCGATGATCCCGCAGCGGTCGATACCGACCACCACCGGGCCCTGCATCCGGGCGATATCGTGATTGATCTGATCATAGCCCCGCTGCAGAAAGGTGGAATAGATGGTCACAAAAGGGCGCATCCCCGCCAGCGCCAGCGCGTTGGCCAGCACCAGCGCGTGCTCCTCGGCAATTCCAGCGTCAATAAAGCGTTCCGGATAGCGCCGGCTGAATTCAGTCAGGTGGGCGCCGGTGGTCATGGCCGGGGTAATGGCATAGATCCGTTCATCCCGTTCCGCCAGCTGCAGCATTGCCGCACTGATCGCCCGCCCCTGCGTGGTGCCGCCGCTTTGAATCCGCAGCCCGCTTTGGGCATCAAAGGCCCCCACGCCGTGCCACAGCCCATCCGGATCATCCCTGCAAAAATCGCAGCCGTGCCCCTTTTCGGTCACGACATGCAGCAGCACCGGGCCGTCCGATTGCTTTGCCACCCGCAAAAAGGCGTCCAGCTCCTCCAGATCATGCCCATCCACCGGCCCGTAATAGGTAATGCCCATTTCCTCAAACAGGGCGCCGTCACGCAGATACAGCCGCTTCAGATTCTCTTTGATATGCTCGACGCCATGCACCAGCGAATCCCCCACCACAGGGATCTTTCGCAGCGCCGCCTTGGTCCTGCTTTTGGCGCTGCGATAGCCGCTGTGCAGCCGGATGCGCTCCAGGGAATTATGCAAAGCGCCTACGTTGGCACTGATGCTCATGCGGTTGTCGTTCAGTATGATGATCAAAGGCTTTTTGTAATCCCCGATATGGTTAAGCGCCTCATAGGCCAGGCCGTTGCCCAGCGCGCCGTCCCCGATGACCGCCACTACCGATTCCTGTCCGCCGCGGGCGTCCCGCGCCATGGCAAAGCCCAGCGCCGCCGAAAGCGAAGTCCCGGCGTGCCCTCCCTCGTAACAGTCATGGCAGCTTTCCTGCCGGCTCTGAAAACCGGAAAGGCCATCGGTGCAGCGCAGAGTGGCAAACTGCCCGGCCCGCCCGGTCAGCAGCTTATGGGTATAGCACTGGTGCCCCACATCGAAGATGAGCTTATCCCGCGGGGTCTCAAAAACCCGGTGCAGCGCCACCGTCAGCTCCACCATTCCCAGATTGGAGGATAGATGCCCCCCGGTGTGTGAAACCCCTTCTATGATATATTCCCGCAGCTCCCGGCAGAGGTCTTCCAGCTCTTTGGTATTCATCTGCCGCAAAAAGGCGGGATCCCTGATCTCTTCTATCTTCATTCGGTCGGTTCCTTTTTCAGGTAAAATTCAGCCAACAGGAGGTCGTTCGGCGTAGTGATCTTAAGATTGCGCTCGCTGCCGGCAACCAGCTTCACCCGCAGGCCGGCACGCTCCAGCAGCATACAGTCATCGGTTACCATGTCATGGTCACTCAGCGTCCGGTGCAGCCGCAGCAGCTGCTCCCGGCAAAATGCCTGCGGCGTCTGCACCAGAAAGGTCTCCCGCCTGCAGGTGGTGGCGATAACATTGCCCCTCTCGTCGGCCAGCTTGACGGTATCCCGGCTGGGAATGGCCGTCGTAACGCCGTCCGCCTCCTCCAAAGCCGCCAGACAGTCGGCGATCATTTCTTCGGTCACAAAGGGGCGCGCACCGTCGTGAATCAGAACGATCTCCCCCTTAGCGGCGGCAAGTCCCTTTTCCACCGAGGCCACGCGGTCTGCCCCGCCCGTCACCACGGCAACGGGCTTTTGCGGGGCAAGGCTTTGCGCCAGCGCCCGGACCGTCTGCTCCTCACCCGCCCGGGCGACAAGGATAACCTCATCGACCGCCGTCGACGCCAAAAAGATCCGCAGGCTGTATGCCAGCACCGGCCGACCGGCCAACAAACATAGCGTTTTGTTCTGACCGGTCCCAAAGCGGATGCTGCTGCCCCCCGCTGCAATGATCCCGCTTACCATGCCGCTTCCTCTCCTTCCGTGGAATGACAGAAGACCGCCCACCGCTGCCGGGAAAGGCTGCGGGCGGCGGCCTGCGCCTGCTCTCCGGTGCGGTACAGGCCAAAGACCGCCGAGCCGGAGCCGGTCATCTGCGCCGCGGCGGCGCCGCTTTGCAGCAGCAGCCGCCGGGTCTCCGACAGCTCCGGCAGGTCGTTCACCTGCTCGAATATGTTGTAAAGGCTTTCTGTTAAGGACACCAAATCTCCGCTTTGCAGTGCCGCAGCCGCCTGCTGCGCCGTAAAGCGCCGGGAAAGGGTATCTCCCTGCTCATCAATACGACGGTACATCGCGGCGGTGGAGCACCCCACCGCGGGCTTTAATAAAACCAGGTGCAGCGGCAGACGGCTATCTACCGGCCGCAGCCGTTCTCCGATCCCCGTCGCCAGCGCCGTCCCACCGGTGACGCAAAACGGCACATCCGCGCCGAGCGGCAGCGCCAGCTCCCGCAGTTCCTGCGGAGTCAGCCCCAGCCCGCACAGGGCATTTACCCCGCGCAGATAGGCCGCCGCATCGCTGCTGCCGCCGCCCAGTCCCGCCTGGGCGGGAATATTTTTCTCCAGCGTCACGGCAATCCCCGGCAAAGCCGGAAACCGCTGCCGCAGCAGCCGGTCGGCTTTGGCAATGATATTCTCCCGCGCCGGCACCCCGGCGATATCGTTGAGCGAAAAGCCCCCGTCCGTCTGCTCCAATGTCAGGCGGTCGCACAGGCTGATGCTTTGCAGCAGCGTTTCCACCGTATGGTAGCCGTCCGGGCGGCGGCCGGTCACGCTTAAAGTCAGGTTGATCTTGGCCGGGGCCAGGACCGTCATATTGCGCACTTTCAGTCCTCCTCCACGGTCAGGATGCAGAACACCGAAATCCCCAGCCCCCGTCCGAAGTCGGTCAGGCCCTCGCCGCTGGTAGCGGTAATGCCCACCGCCTCCGGCACTATCCCTAAAAGCCGCGCAATATTTTCCCGCATGGCAGGGATCCGGGGGGTGATGTGGGGTCTGGCACATTCCACCGAAATACTCAGGTGGCTGATCCGGCCCCGCAGCGGCTCCAACGCCTTTTGCAGATAAACGGCGGAATCGGTGATCCCGGTACGACACAGCGCATCGGCCGGCCCGCCCAGCACATTCACACAGGTGATGCCGGAAACGGCATTGGTGACGGCATGCAGCACCACATCGCCGTCGCTGTTGGCCAAAAGGCCCGGCTCTCCGGGGGATCTCACGGTCCAGCGCCAGTACCGCTTCGATATCCTCCAGCGGTGCGGCGGCGTGGCGGCACAGCATTTCCTCCACCACCCGCGGGATATCGGTAAAGCGGGCTTTCCCCGTCAAAAAGCGGTCGACCATCACCTCGTTGGCGGCGTTGAGAACCACCTGCGCGCTGTGCCCCGTCCCGGCCGCCTCCAGCGCCAGCCGCAGGCAGGGGAACTTTTCAAAATCCGGTTTTTGGAATTCCAGCGCCTTCATGTCAAAGAGATCCAGGCGATGGGCCGAGGGCAGCCGCTCGGGGTAACCCAGCGCATAGGCGATGGGGATCTCCATATCCGGCGGAGCCAAATTGGCCATGATGGTGCCGTCGCAGAATTCCACCATTGAATGCACGATGCTCTGCCGGTGAATGACCACCTGGATCCTTTCCGGCGGGATATCGAACAGCCAGCGGGCCTCGATAATCTCAAAGCCCTTGTTCATCATGGTGGCACTGTCAATGGTAATCTTCGGTCCCATTTTCCAGGTCGGATGGCAAAGCGCCTGAGCCGGCGTAATCTCATCGGTAATGGGCTGATCAAAAAACGGCCCACCGGAAGCGGTCAGCAGCAGCCGGGCAATTTCCCCGTGCCGCTCTCCCCGCAGGCATTGCAGGATGGCGCTGTGTTCGCTGTCCACCGTCAGCAGCACGGCGCCGCAGGCGGCGACCGCCTCCATCACCAGGCTGCCGCCCGCCACCAGTACCTCTTTGTTGGCCAGCGCCACTGTTTTGCCGCTGCGGATCATATTGTAGGTGGGGCGCAGACCCGCTATTCCCACCAGCGCCGAAACGCCGATCTCAAAGTCGGTCAGGCGGCTGATGGCATCCAGCCCCCGGGGCCCGGAATAAATATCCAAGCCGGGGAATAGGCTGTGCAGCCGGTCGGCATCCCGCTGCGAAATGATATAAACATGGCGCGGACAAAATTCCCGGATCTGTTCGATCAGCCGTTCCATATTATGTCCCGCCGTCAGGATGGAGACCGAAAACCGCTCCCGATGCTGCCGCACCACGTTCAGCGTGCTGCATCCGATGGAACCGGTGCTGCCAAAGATCGCAAGCTCCTTCATCCTCGCCCCACCTCTTTCTCCTGTGATGTCATCTCATTTTAGCATAAAGACCATGCTCCCGCAACCAAGGGTCATACAGTAGAATGTGTCCGGCCCGTTGCGGGCAGAGCATACTCATTAGTACGGTAAAACCCGGCAGATCACAGACACGTCTTTACAAACTCCATTGGTACGTCCATGCGTTTTGCCACCTGCTCCGGCGTCATACCGCATTCCAAAAAGCGCCGGCAAACTGCATTCAGGTTCTCCCCGACTTCGATAATATGCCCGTCCGGATCATAAAAGCGCACGACTCTCTGCCCCCAGGAATGCTCTTTGACCGGGTGGACGTATTCGATATTGCATTCTTCCAGCTTTTCTGCAAAAGCATCAAAATCGTCTTCCTCAAAATAAACCTCAAAGCTGTTGCTGCCATAGATGATCTTCTCGGAACCGATAAATTCTTTGTAGGTCTCCTCCGTCTGCAGTGCCAGGCCGCCGGACAGGGTTTTGTTCGCCCCAAAGTCCAGGATCACAGAAAGTCCCAGCACCTTTTTGTAAAACGCAACCGACCGGTCCATATCTGTTACGACCAACATAGGGTTTTTGAATGTCATTTTTAGTCCCTCCTCGGTACCTGTTTATCCCACAGCCTCCTGCCCTGTATGACATCGCTGCCGAAGGCTTTTACCGGTTCTGCTTGCCCAGATATGGCCAGCGGCCCTGCGGTAGCTGTAGCGCCAGCGTTTCTGCCGCGCTTCCCGAGGCTGCTCCTTCCGGCCGCGGGGCAAAGCCCAGGCTCCGGCACAGTTTGTCCATCACTTCTCGGTTCGGCCCCGGCGCCCCGTCGAGGGACACCGTAGCGGTGGTGCCCGCCGGCAGCTGTGCCAGCGCCGTGACCAACAGACTTTTGCCCAATCCGCGGCCCCGGTACGGGGGCACCACCGACAAAAAGTCCATTTTACATGTCCGGCGGGAAAAGGCCGCCGCCCCCACTATGATGTTTTCCGCGTCCCGCAGCACCAGCGCTTCTCGCGCATCAATGCAAGCCGGCAGGTGTTTTTCCACGGAGCTCGGCTCCAAGCCGGGAAAATCTCCCCTTACCTGCTCCAGCAGCGCCATCCAGCCGGGGATATCCCCAAATCCGGCATAGAACGGCACCAGATAACTTTCCCCATCCGGCAGGCCCAACAGCCGTTCAGCGGCCTGCCGCTGCCCCCTGCGGTATTCCCCGGGGGTTCCCTCGGAGAGCCGCAGAACAGCACCCATACCATGCAGCAGCAGGTCGGCCGTCGCGTCGGGTTCCCCGCCGCGTATCAGCCCATAGCCCTGCAGGATGCGCAGGCACTCCGCCAAGCGGGGCCTTGCCGTCTGCAGCAGCCGGCTGTGGATGGCTTCCGCCATCGACCAATGCAGAGCCCCTTTTTCCGGCTGCTGTCCTGCCTGGTACTGCAGTTCGGTAAAAAAGCAATACAGCGCCCGGTAAGGGTCGCGCACGGCGCATTCCGCTACGGCGGCAAAGCGTTCCGCCGCCGCTTCCAGCCGGTCTGCCAGCACCGCTTCAAAGACCTCGTCTTTATTTTTAAAATAATAGTACAGCAGACCAACCTCACAGCCGGCCCGCTCCGCGATCATCCGAATGGAGGTCGCCTCAAATCCCTTTTCCAGAAAAAGCTCCCAGGCCGCCTGCTCCAACAGCTGCCGCCGGCTGCTTTCCGGCGCTGCTTTTTTTGCCATAGTTCACCTCGGTACACAAAAAATGAACGATATTCAAATTTACCTTATCATTTCTTCCTACCGCTTGTCAAGGCCGCGCGCAGAACGGAAAAACGGCAAGGCTCCGGTGCCTTGCCGCCTGTTCTATGAAAGTTACGCCTCCACGGGGCGGATGATTCCCATCGGGGTCTGCTCGTGGCTTTGACCCAGCGGATTGTCCCGCAGGATCTGCACCGCAAGGGCACGGTCCACCGAGCCGGGCGCGGCACCCAAAATATTGCCGCCGATATCGTTGATATCGGTGATCAGGACGGGGTGGCCCAGTACGGCGTAAATCTCTGCGGCAACCTTGTCGGGGTCCGCCGGGCCCAGCACCACATATTCGTTGTAGGGCGGCAGAGTGCAGTCGCAGGGGCCGTCGATGGAACGGGCCTTTTCGCCGGCGACCTTATAGAACCAACCGCGGATGCCGAACAGCTTGCCGATCGCAGATACCGCCGCCGCCACCAGAATGCGGAAGGTCCCGCATTCCCGCAGCGCCATTTCCATTGTTTCCGGGATGCCCAGTCCGATGCCGTACGGCGTTTTAAGGACAAAGCGAGAAAGGAACCTGGCCAGCGGCCGGGGATGAATGTCTTTCATGGGGATGGCACGCTTTTGGGTGCAGGCCACTGCTTTTTCGGTGATAAACAGCGTATCGCCCTGCTGCATTTCGGGCGCGGCATATTTGGTCACGACGTCAATGATCTTATCGGCGTCGGTGATCACGTGCGTTTTGATGCAGAGGCGGCGGTATTGCCTGCCCTGCACTTCAATCATCTCGTTTTTTCCGGGATTGACAATCATGCTTTTTCATTTCCTTTCTTTGGGGTCCGAGTGGTATTATACCACATCGTCACAGGGCACGCAATCGGGCAATTTACAGCAGATAGCAAAGCAGCGCCGTCGTATTGCCCCGCAGCTGCCACTCCCCGCTGCCCGCCGGCAGCAGCCAGCATTCCCCGGCCGTCACCGGTTCGGTCTGCCCGCCGCAGCACAGCTCGCCGCTGCCCGCCGTAAACAGAAAGACGCAAAAGCTCTCCCCATCACAGCATCCGGCCACATCGCCGCGCAGCAGATCCGCCGTAAAGGAAGGACAGCTGGCCAGATGGCGGCTGCGGTTCCATGTCGATGCGACAGGCCCCGGCTCCAATACCGCCAGCGCCTGCTCGATCTGAAGCGGTCGGGGATGCCCATCGGCGTCCAGCCTCCCATAATCGTACAGCCGGTAGGTTACATTGGAATTCTGCTGGATCTCCGCCATGAGAATGCCCGCGCCGATGGCGTGTACCGTTCCCGGCGGGATAAAAAAACAGTCCCCCGCGCTCACCGGCACCCGCTGGAGCAGTTTAATAAGGGTATTATCCCGTAGGCTGCGCCGAATCTCCTTCCGGGTCACGGCGCGCGTAAAACCGTAATAGATCGCCGCCCCCGGTTCGGCTTCCAGCACATACCACATTTCCGCCTTGCCCGGCTGATGTTCATGGCGCCGGGCGTATCGGTCACCGGGATGGACCTGCACCGAAAGGTCCTTTGCCGCGTCGATCAGCTTGATCAGCATCGGGAACTCTGCAAAGCTCTCACACCGTTTCCCCCAAAAGCCGCTCCCGCAGGCGGCGGCATAGTCCGCCAGCGTCATACCCTTGCAGGGGCCCTGCGCAATGCGGCTGGGGCCGTCCGGGTGGCAGGAGAGCATCCAGGCCTCCGCCAGCGGATGACAGTCGGCGCGGATGTGATATTTTTCCCGCAGACGCTCCCCGCCCCACAGATAATCCTTGCAGGCCGGTTCCATTTTCAGCATCGGCATCCTGTTCTCCCCCCTACCCGACATGCTCATTTTACAGCACCGTCCGGCGTTATCGGCATCCGCAGCAGGGTACCCACCGGCAACGCCTCCGGGTAATCCATCATAAAAGGCGCGGCGGCATGCGGAACGCTCGGCACCGGATTCCCCGCGGCATCATACAGCGCCTTGGGGGTATACTGCCGTACCCCCTGCAGCGGCAGCAGCAGTTCAAGCTTCTGCCCTATCTCAAATTTATTGCGCTGCTCACACAGCAGCCGGCGCTGCGCCGCATCGTAGCCGGTCACCACCCCCGCTACCTCCCAGCGGCGGATATAGCCTCCCGATTCATAACACTGTCCGGCGGGCGGCTGTCCAAACAGAAAGCCGGTGGTATAGTCCCGGTGACTGATTTTGGTCACTTCCTCCTTCAGCCATTCGGGGCAGCGGTAGTGTTCCGGGTCCTGCCACATCAGGTCGGTGGCAGCCCGGTAAGCGCCCGCCGTCACCGCCGTATAGTAGGCGGATTTGGCTCGGCCCTCGATCTTAAAGGAGGTCACGCCGGCCCTTGCCAGTTGATCCAGATGCTCGATCAGGCAAAGATCCTTGGCGTTGAGGATATAGCTGTATCCGCCTTCCTCCTCCACCGGGAAATATTCTCCCGGTCGTTTTTGCTCCATCAGGGCGTACTGCCAGCGACAGGGCTGGGTGCAGGCCCCCCGGTTGGCGTCCCGACCGGTCAGATACTGGGAAAGCAGGCACCGCCCGGAAACGCTCATGCACATCGCCCCGTGGACAAACACCTCCACATCCATTTCCTGCGGGATGTGGCTGCACACCCCGGCGATCTCCTCCAGGCTGAGTTCCCGCGCCAGCACCACCCGGCGCGCCCCCAGCCGGAACAGCTCGGTGGCGGTCAGGTAGTTGGTCACCCCCGCCTGGGTAGAAATGTGCAGCTCCAACTCCGGCACCGTGCGGTGCGCCGTCATCAGCACACCGATATCGCTGACGATAAGGGCATCCACCCCGGTCTCCCGCGCTTCGGCCAAAAAGCGGGGCAGCCGCTCCGCTTCCTCATTGGTCAGCAGGGTATTGCAGGTCAGGTACACGCGTCTGCCCATTCCATGGGCCAGCCGTACCGCATCCGCCAGTTGCTCCTGCGTAAAGCTTTTGGTATTGGCCCGCATCTGAAATGCTTTTCCGCCCAGATAGACGGCGTCCGCCCCAAAGCGCAGCGCCGCCTCCAGCCGTTCCCGGTCCCCCGCCGGTGCCAGCACCTCCGGTTTTTTTCTGGTCATCTTGTTCCCCCGGTTTACAGCTTCATCTGGATGGAACGCGCCACCTCCAGCGCCTTTTCTTCGCCCTGCAGCGCCGCCAGCAGATACAGCGCAAAGGTCATGGCGTTGCCGGCGCCGTTGGCCGTAACGATCTTACCATCCTGCTGCAGGGGCGCTGCGGTGTAGGTGCCATGGTATTTTTCATCATTTTCAAAGCCGGGGTAGCAGGTATACTTCCTGCCGTGCAATAGGCCGTTTTCGCCCAGCACGCTGGGGGCGGCGCAAATGGCCCCCACCCACAGGTCCTCCTGAGCGGCATAGGCCAGCCCCTCCTGGATGGTCAGCGAGGCGCCGAGATTGGGGGTACCGGGAATCCCGCCGGGCAGGACCATCAGGTCGATCTCCTCCGGGATCACGTCCTCCTCGGCAATATCGCAGACCACGGGAATGCCGTGGCTGCCGGTCACGGTTTTGGCGCCGATGCCGACGATCTTTACCGTCACGCCGCCCCG
Source organism: Oscillospiraceae bacterium (assembly GCA_004554485.1). Classification (GTDB taxonomy): domain Bacteria; phylum Bacillota; class Clostridia; order Oscillospirales; family Ruminococcaceae; genus Angelakisella. The sequence continues at coordinate 35,905 of SFLS01000011.1, forward strand.
CCGCAGAATATCCACCGGGGTCAGCGCCTCCACTTCCTCAAAGCCCTCCGCCAGAAAAACATAAGCCGTCATCGTTATTTCCTCCTTTGTTCAGTCCATCGCCAGGGATGTAAAGATTGGACCCGGCCATACCGTATCACCGGTCCTTCGCAGCATCATAAAAGGCTCCTCCGGCAGCGCCAGCCGCCGGGCAGCGGTCTGCGGCAGCGCCAGTGCGAGCCGGTCGGCGCCAAAGGCCCGGCAGAGCCCTTCCAACGCCGGCCGGGTATCCTCCGGCGCGGTCAGCAGCTCCCGCAGATGAGGGATCTCTCCCTCCCGGCTGACCGCCGCACAGCCTGCGGGATGATCCGGCGGCCCCAGCAGCCATAAATCACCGCCGTACAGCCGCAGCCACCCCTTTTGCAGGGAAAGCCCTGCGCTGCCCCATTGCAGCCCCTCCGGGGCAAATTTTCGCCGCAGCACGTCGTAGCGGGCAGCGTCGGCCGCCGTGCACGGCAGGGCAGCACCTCCCTGCGCCGCATATTCTCCCCGCCCTACGGCGGAGCAGTCCGCAAAGCCCCGGTCCGCATAGAACCGCCGGTTCTGTTCACTGCTGGGATACAGCAGCGCAAAGGCTTCGCCCTGCCGCGCCATGTGGCGGCAGGTTTCCTCCAGCAGGCCGCTGCACAGGCCCCGACCCCGAAAAACCGGATCGGTGGAGACCCCATACAGATACCTTGCGGGGTACTCCTCTCTGCCGCAGACTACCGTTACCGGTATGGCCGCCAGCATGGCGGCGGGTCTGTTTTGCACCTTTGCCGCCCAGAAATCGATCTGTTCCTTCTGCGAAAAGATATAGTCGGCCTCTTTTGCCGCCGCGGCGCCAAAGCACCGCAAAAAGATCTCCCGCAGCCGCGGCAGATCCTCCGGTTGGGCAATGCCATAGCTCGTCTGCGGCATGGTCCGGCTCCTTTCAGCGTTCTTCCGTCACATACTTTTCCAGCAGCGCCACCGGGTAATAGGATTCCTTGCTGCGCCGCAGCCCCTCGTCCCCGGTGTCCTCCTCCCGATTCACAAAGGTCAGCCGGGGATATTTCTCCTTCATCATCCGGGTCATCTCCCGGCAGACCATCGGATAAGCGCCCGGCTCCTCGGCCGATGCCTTTTCGATGTTGATATCCGAAACGGTCCCGTTGATCATGCACCCGACCGAAAAACCGTAGATCCTGCCGCCGGCGGTCAACGCGCCGCCGGTCAGCCCCAGCTCCTGCATCTGGCGCAGCGCGCTGCGCACCACACAGCCCTCCTGATGCAGGCCGTTATCCATTCCCTCGTTTTCCCTGACCCATTCACTGTGGAACTGCCGCACCGCCTCCAGATTTTCCCCGGTAATGGGGACGAACTGCCAGTCGGGGTGCGCCGACTCAAAGCGGTTGCAGAAGTTGCGCTTGGCGTGCAGCTTTTTACCGGCATAGGTCGCCAGTTTTTCCGCTTCGTACAGATATTCGGCGCCGTTGCGGTCAGGGGTATAGGTAAACTCCCCCGGGAACAGCGCCTCCAGCTGCGTCCGCTGTTCCGGCAACAGGCCGAAGAACCGCAGCTTTTTGCCGTTTTGATGGGCATCCTCCCGCAGCAGCGCGATAGCCCGTCCAAGGTCGCCCTCCCCATAGGGGAAGCCGTAGCTTTGCTGCTCCCCGCTTTTGATGAACAGCCACCCTTCGGCAACGCAGAACCGGCTGTGATAGATATGCCCCCACAGATACATGGTGGGAAAGCATTGAAAGCAGGCTCTGAAATATTCCCTGTTGAGGAACGGCTCCATCAGCGGCCGGTCCTCCAGCGTAATCGGTTTAAACTCCAGCATAAATCACCTTTTGCCAATCTGTTATAGTCCCAGCGCCGTCCGGATCCGTTCGGCGATGGTCTGACGGGGCAGCATCTCCCCGTTTTCGGTACACAGCAGGCGAATCCAGCCCTGCTTTTCGGCGCCGTAGAGGGCGGCCTCGCGGCAGTGCTGCAGATACGCGAAATCCGCCTCGTGGATATCCCGCTTGGATTCATCTCCGTGGTAACGCTCGCTCAGCAGGCGGCGGGAAACGGCAGGGTCTACATCCAGGTAGACCACCGCGGTGGGCCTGGGCAGGCCTACCTTATCGTATTCCACTTCGGTCAGCCACCGCAGATAGCTATCCCATTCCTCTCTGGGCAGGCGCGACATCTGGTGCGGAATATTAGAGGTGGTGTACCGGTCCGAGACCAGCACCCGACCCGCTTCGTAGTCGGCCCGCCAGTGACGGCAGTAGCTGGCATAGCGGTCCACCGTAAAAAACAGCGAAGCCCCATAGGGGTTTACCTGTTCCAGCGTTCCCACCTCGCCGTGCAGGTACATCTGCACCAGGGTGGAGGAGGGATCCTTATAATCCGGGAAGGACAGCTTACGGTAGTCTTGCCCGTTTTGCGCCAGATAGTCCGCCAGCAGCGCCGCCTGGGTCGCTTTACCGCTGCCGTCCAGGCCTTCGATGACGTACAGTTTCCCTTGTGGCATAATAAAGCTCCTTTTGGTTGATAGATTCAAAATGAATGGATCGCTGTGCCGGGAGAAAGCGCCTGCCGTCCCGGTATTCATCAAGGGCAGCGATCTTCCCCCCTGCCATACGGAAAAAGGAGGCACACGCAAGGCGCCAGAAATGACTTGAAGGAAAACACCGACCGCGGCGGCCGTAGATTCCCCCGTCTGTTCGATGCGCTCCGCTTTGCCCGACCGTTCCCCGGGGGATTTGCAGCTGGTGCGGATATCCTCCTCCGCGGTAAAATGCCCGTCAGCACAGTGCCGGTTTGTATCGGCATCCTGATCCTGCCAAAGAAGGGTATTCCCCCAAAAGCACTAATCCTCGCCGGTGCTCCTTTCAGCGGCGACGCAGGAGGGCATACAGCGCCCCGGCCGCAGACGCAACCAATACGGCAAAAAGCGCCGCCAACGCCGCCTTGGGGATACGGTATTTTACAGCAATCGCAATGGGGCCATCCTGGCCGCCAATAATACCGATGGCGACGGCATCCCGCGGACGGATCTTTTTCATAACGGCATCTCCCTTCAGTCAGCGGCTGTGACGGCTGCGGTAGAGCAGATAGCACACCGTCGCGGCAATCAGCAGCACCGCCGTAACGATGTAAAGCGCCGCGGGACTGCCGGTACCGGTCACCCAAACGGTCGTCGGGCCGTCGGCACCGCCGATAATGCCGGCCGACTGCTGCCCGGCCATCAGCGACAGCATCGAAAGGGCTGCACCGACCAGCGCCAGCAGGCACAGTACAACAAGGAGTACTTTTTTCCCCATCTCAGGCCTCCCGCATGGCGGCGTATTTTTCCCGCACTTCGGCGGCGTGGCCGCAGGTCATTTTACCCTCGCCGCAGGCGCCGCGCACACAGCTGGGACCGGCATTGCGGAAAAGATGGGGCGCCACCGAAAGGCAAAGCCGCAGCATTTCATCCGCCACCTCGCGGATCTCCCACTGGGCACGGCGGCAGCAGCGCAGCTCAAAAAAGTTCATCAGGCTGCGGGCGTTCATCGTGACGATCATCTTGGTATCGCAGGCATTGGGCAGCACGAACCGCGCATCCTCAATGGCGGTCTTTTCCGCCTGACTGGCCGCAGCCTTGGGCGAAAGGCCCTGCTCCCGCAGCTCCTTTTCCCGGCGGGATTTCAACAGCTCGGTAATACGCTGGTAGTGGGCCACGCTTTCGCGCATCGCCGCCTCGAACTCCGCCTTGGCCTCCGGCACGGCAGCAATCTGCGGCGGAACCACCACTTCAAAGTCATTTTCCCGCACATACCGCTGGCTCTGCACGCTGAAAGAGGCGATGCGGTGCCGGGTGATCTGCGCCAACAGGGCGCGGGAGACTCCCTCAATGCCGAAGGTGAATACCGCGTGCTCCACCGGGCTCTGATGCCCCAGACCTGCCAGCATCTCCACAAACTCCCCCGCTTTTTCCGGGGTCAGTTTCTGCTGCACATCGGCAATCGAAGCCGGACTGTAACACAGTCGAGCCGCCGACGCAATCGTCATTTCGGGGTCGGGGGTATGGGTGATCAGTGTGACCTTTGGCATGGTATTTCCTCCTCGTATGCAGTCGGTAATCTTATCGCTTTTCCAGCCGGGCAAAGGTCGCCATCAGGCGTTTGGCCCCTACGCTGTCAAAGTGGATGGTGAGTAAGTGGTCGCCGCCCATCGGCTCAATCTTCAGGATGGAGCCTTCCCCGAAGGTCTTGTGATAGACCCGGTCACCGGTCTTAAAACGGAACGGCTCCGCGGCCGGTTTTGGCCTTGGGGCAGCAGACGGGGGTACGGCGCCGGTGCGGGCCGGCTGACGCCATCCGCCGAAGCTGCCGGCGCCGCCGTAGCGCTCGGTCTCATCCTCGGTCTTCAGGCATTCCGGCGGGATTTCCCCCACAAAGCGGGAGGGCCGGTTGCGCGTGGTGCGTCCGAACAGCATCCGCTGGGCGGCGCCGGTGAGGGTCAGCTCTTTTTTGGCGCGGGTGATCCCGACATAGGCCAGCCGGCGCTCCTCTTCAATCTCGGCAGGCTCGTAGATAGCCTGCTGGCCGGGGAAGATGCCCTCCTCCATGCCGGTGATGAAAACGTAGGGAAATTCCAAGCCCTTGGCAGAGTGCAGCGTCATCAGCAGCACCTTATCCGAGTCCTCCTCCATGCTGTCCAGGTCGGTATACAGGGCAATCTCCTCCAGAAAGCCGGAAAGGCTCGGTTCCTCGGTCTCCTCGGTATATTTCAGCACGGTGGTTTTCAGCTCGCCGATATTCTCCAGCCGCCCCCGGCTTTCCATATCTCCCTTCTGCTCCAGCGCGCGGACATAGCCGCTTTTTTCCAGCACCGCCTCCAGCGTTTCGATCAGCGGGACCTCATCCACCTCCGCGGCAATGCCGTCCATCATGGCGGTAAACTCCATCAGGGCCTTTGCCTTGCCGGAGAGCGGCACATATTCCTCCGCCGTCTGCAGCGTGCGGTACAGCGACTGCCCCAGGCTGTCCGCCACCTGCTGGGCGGTATTCAGCGTGGCTTCGCCGATGCCGCGCTTTGGTTCATTGATGATGCGCCGCAGCCGCAGGGTATCCTCGGGGTTATTCAGCACCGCCAGATAGGCAAGGATATCCTTGACCTCCTTGCGGTCGAAGAATTTGAGCCCGCCGATGATGCAGTAAGGGATGCCCTGCCGGATGAACATCTGCTCCAGCGTGCTGGACAGGGCATTCATGCGGTACAGGATGGCGTGATCGCCGTAGCGGGCGCCCTTTTCCCGATTTTTGCGGATGGCCCCGGCGATAAAGTGCGCTTCCCGCTGCTCATCGGCCGCCTTGTGGTACAGCACCCGTTCGCCGCGGGTATTTTCGGTCCACAGCGTTTTGCCCTTGCGCTGGCTGTTGCGGCTGATGACCGCGTTGGCGGCCTCCAGAATGATGCCGGTGCTGCGGTAGTTCTGCTCCAGACGGATCACGCGGGTCTCCCCAAACTGCTGCTCAAAGGAGAGGATATTTTCGATGGTGGCGCCGCGGAATTTATAGATGCTCTGGTCGTCATCGCCCACCACGCACAGGTTACCATGACCGCCGGCTAGAAGGCTGACCAGCAGATACTGGGCGTGGTTGGTATCCTGGTACTCATCCACCATGATGTAACGGTAGCGCCGCTGGTATTTCTGCAGCACCTCCGGGAACTGCTGAAACAGCCGGACGGTAAGCAGGATGATATCGTCAAAATCGAGGGCGTTGGCCTCCCGGAGCATTTTCTGGTACAGGGCGTAGACCTTGGCGGTCATCTGCAGGGCAAAGTTGTCGCCGGCGTTCTGCCGCAGCCCGTCGGGGGTCAGCAGCTTGTCCTTGGCGCGGCTGATATTGCCCAGCAGGGTTTTGGGGCTAAAGTTCCTGTCGCTGAGATTCAGTTGGGCCATGGCGTCCTTGATGACCCGCACGCTGTCGTCGGTATCGTAGATGGTGAAATTCCGGCCGTAGCCCAGCGCCTCAATCTCGCTGCGCAGGATACGGGAACAGGCCGCGTGAAAGGTGGCCGCGTGGACCTCCTCGCCCCTTGTGCCCAGCATGGCGGCCAGCCGCGTGCGCAGCTCCCCCGCCGCCTTGTTGGTGAAGGTGATGGCAAGGATATTCCATGGGGCGGGAACTTCGTGCGCCAGCAGCGCATCCGCCTGTTCCCGATAGCTACCGTCGGCGGCGCACAGCTCCAGTAAACGCCAGTTCTCCTCCGTCAATGGGGGCATATCATCGGTGCGGGAGGACGCCGTACCGTACTGCAGCAGATTGGCGATGCGATGGATGAGAACCGTTGTTTTGCCGCTGCCGGCCCCGGCCAGAATCAGCACCGGACCTTCCGTCGCGAAAACGGCTTCCCGCTGCATGGGATTCAGCCTGGCAAAGCGCCGGTCCAGAATCGCTTTTTTCAACTTCTGATAGTTCTCATTGTTGTGCTGCGGCATGGGGTTCTCCTTTATCGTCAGATGAAATCATCACACAATGCTTCCTAACAACTTATTGTATCACAAATCTCCCCTTTCGGGAACAGCCTGGGGCAAAATTTCTTGCAGGACATAAAAATAAACGCACGGCAGGAAGCCGCGCGCTTATTCTCTGCATAGTGTTTTGGAGTATGCCAAATCAAAGGAGTGCAACGCATTTCCCGTTTGCGTTGTTCTGCTAATAGAATATCGTATAATTCCCCGTTTGTCAAGCCCTTGCGAAGAAATTAATTGCGGCAGAAAAACATTCGCCGTTCCCGAAGGAACGGCGGATTTTACTGCGTTACCGGCACAGCAGCTCGGCGATCTGTACGGCATTGGTGGCCGCGCCCTTGCGGATCTGATCCCCGCAGCACCACAGGCACAGACCGTTGGGATCGGTCAAATCCGGGCGGATACGCCCGACAAAGACAAGATCCTGGTCGCTGGTATCCAGCGGCATGGGATAGAGTTCATTGGATAGATCATCCACCAGGCGGCAGCCCGGCGCCGCGGCAATGGCCTCCCGCGCCCGGGCGACCGGGATGGGCTGCGCGAAGCGCGCCGCGACCGCGATGGAGTGCGAACGCATCACGGGCACGCGCACGCAGGTGCACGCGACCTTCATTTCCGGTAGATGCAGAATCTTGCGGCCCTCGTTCTGCAGCTTCATTTCCTCGCTGGTGTAGCCTTCGTGGGAAAGGCCGCCGATGCGGGGAATGAGGTTATAGGCGATCTGATAAGGAAAGACATGGGGCTGCACCGGCTCGCCCCGGTACAGGGCTTCTACCTCCTCCTCCAGCTCCAGCGGGCCGCCGGCCCCCGCCCCGGAAACCGCCTGATAGGTGGCGGCTGTCATGGAGAGGATGGGCGACAGCCGCCGCAGCGCCGCCACCGCCACCAGCGTGATGATGGTAGAGCAGTTGGGATTGGCGATGATCCCCCGGTGCTGCAGCGCGTCCTCCGGATTGATCTCCGGCACGACCAGTGGAACATCATCCTCCATGCGGAAAGCGCTGGAATTATCGATAAACACCGCGCCGGCAGCCCGGATAGCCGGAGCAAAACGCCGGGCGATCTCGTTTTCGGCCGCGCCCAGCACAATATCCGCCCCGGTAAAGGCGGCATCCGTCGCTTCCTCCACCGTGATTTCCCGCCCGGCAAAGGGCAGCTTTTTGCCGACACTGCGGGCGCTGGCCAGGCAGCGCAGCTCCCCTACCGGGAACTGCCGCTCCTCCAGCACCTTGAGCATTTCACGGCCGACGGCGCCGGTAGCGCCCAGGACCGTTATGTTATAGCGTTTCATTCCCTGATTCCCCCTGTAACTTGGTTATTTGACAAAGCTGTCGTACAGCACCCGCACCGTCTTTTCAAAATCAGCGTTATCCACCCCGACGATGATGTTCAGCTCCTCCGGGCCCTGGCTGATCATGCGGATACTGATGCCGTTTTCGCCCAGCGCGGCAAAGATCTTGCCGGAAGTGCCGGGACGGCAGGCCATTTTGCGGCCGACCGCCGCCACGATGGAGATATTTTCGGCAACCTGCAGCTTATCGGGGGAAAATTCCTTTTGCAGTTCCCCCAGGATGGAATAGAGGCACCCCGCGGCCTTGCCGCTCTGCACCACCAGCGAAACGCTGTCAATGCCGGATGGAGTGTATTCCACATTAAGATTATGCCGCTCAAAGACCTCTAATACCCGACGCAGACTGCCGGGAGAGGAGGACAGACCGTTTTTTGCCATGGTGACGATGGAAAAATTGCGCCGGCCGGCAATGCCGGTGATAAAGCGGTTTTTTTCGCTTTCCAGCTCATCCTCGAAATACTCCCGGATGAGAGTGCCCGGATGCTGAGGCTCATTGGTATTGCGGATGTTCAGCGGGATATCCGCCTGCCGTACCGGAAAGACGCTGGCTTCGTGCAGCACCTGGGCGCCCATGTAGCTCAGCTCCCGCAGCTCGCTGTAGGTGATGCGCTCGATGGGCCGGGGGTGCTCCACGATGCGGGGATCCGCCATCAGGATCCCGGAAACATCGGTCCAGTTTTCGTACACATCGGCCGAAAGCGCCGCCGCTGCCAAAGCGCCGGTCACATCGCTGCCGCCGCGGGTCAGCACCCGGATATGGCCATCCGGCATCACGCCGTAAAAGCCCGGAATGACGACCCGCCGCTCCCCGGCGATACGGCGCAGCATTTCGTAGGAATGCTCCCGGTCGATCTGACCGTCAAAGGTAAACTGCAGCCAGTCGGCGGCATCCAGAAAGTCATAACCCAGATACTCCGCCATCAGACGGGCCGCGAAATATTCCCCGCGGGAAACCAGCTCATCCTGGCTGATCCCCTGCTGCATTTTCCGGTAAAGGACATCAAACTCCCCTTGTACCTCCATTGACAGGCCGCATTCGGCGGCAATCTGCCGGTAGCGATCCGCGATCATGCCATAAACGTTCTCGCAGCTGACCCCATACTGCAGATGGGCGCAGCAAAGGTACAGCAGATCGGTGATCTTATGATCCCCATCGAAGCGTTTGCCGGGCGCGGAAACCACCACGACCCGGCGATCGGGATCCGATGTGACAATCTGACGCACTTTGGCAAACTGGGCGGCATCCGCCAGCGAGGAGCCGCCGAATTTTACAACTTTCAACATACGGGTTTCCTTTCTTCAGCCGTTAAAAGCCGCAAAGAAGATCTCGGGATCATTGCGCCGGGCTTCCAGATACCAGCTGTGCATCTGGGCCGGAGTGACCGGACGGGTGATAACCCCATTGCCCCAGCGTTTTTCCACACAGCCATCCATAAACCAGGTATCCACCAGATAGCGCACATAATACCGGCGCTCCTCGCAGAGATTGTTGGAGGGCATGGGCTGGGATATCTGTGTATAAAACCCCTGTTTTTTCTCACAAAGGTCCAGAAGATCCTGCACCACGGCAAAGGCGGTGGGCCAGCGGCCCGCCCCTTCCCCAAAGAAGCTTTGACGCCCGGCGTATTCCGAAACGGAGGTGATGAGATTGAAGTTGGCGGGGACAGCGGCTTCCAGCGTTTCCGCCTTGAAAAGGGTCGGTTCCACCACGGCCATCACCGCGCCGTCCTTTACCCGTCGGGCTGTGGCATACAGCTTGCAGACATACCCCTGCTCGTTAAAGCCGGCGATATCCTCCCGCGTGATACCGGCAATGCCGGCGACCGGGACCTGCTGCTCGGTAAGGCTGGTATCGAAGGCCACGTTGGCGCTGATCATCAGCTTGCGGCGGACATCCAGCCCCTCGATATCCGCGGTGGGGTCGGCCTCGGCATAGCCCAGCCGCTGGGCATCCTGCAGGACCGAATCGTAGTCATAGCCTTTTTTGTGCATGACATCCAGTATATAGTTGGTGGTCCCGTTCATAATGCCGCATACTTCGGCGATTTGCCCCAGACGCTTTTGCCGCTGCAGATTGGGCAGCCAGGGAATGCCACCGCCGACTGCCGCCGAGGAGCGAAACCCGACGCCCGTTTCCTTTGCGACCGAGGTGACGGTATCGTAGTGCTCCGCCAGCAGCTGTTTATTGGCCGTCACGATATTTTTGCCGGCGTGCATCGCTCCGGTGAGGTACTGCAAGGCAGGCTCGCTGCCGCCCATGACCTCTACAACGGTATCTACTTCCCCATCCTGCAGGATCACCGAAAAATCGGTGACGCTGCGCTCGCCCAGCTCGGGAATGGGGGCTTTATCCAGCACATATTTCACGGTGATATCCTGCCGGTCTTTCAGCAGCTCGTAAACGCCGCCGCCCACCGTACCGTAACCCAACAATGCGATATTCATTTTACAATCCTCCCGAATGATTGCCAGAGTAAAAACGATTGTTTTTCCCAAAAAGGCACTTGTATTTCTGTCGGAAACAGTATATCATAAGGAAAAGCCAAAAGCAAGACTTGCCGAAGGTTCTTTTTTAACCGGAAAAGGAGACAAACCCATGCAATACAACAGTACCCGAAACCGCAA